>NZ_JBEYFC010000116.1:0-21229 GCF_040634175.1 Streptomyces sp. NPDC007162 | reverse complement strand
CCTGCCGGGCTGCCGCCGACCGTGCCGTCAGAGTCTCGCCCGGGGTGCTGATGAGGGCCCGGCATCGCACCAACCGCCCTTACTGCGACACTCCGATCCAACAAAGAAGACGATGCGGGTCGACGAGCCTCGCCTTCAAAAAACGAACGTTTTCTGAAGATCACCGTGCGGGGGTCCGCACACCCCGCAGCCTTCAAAAAACCCTTCAAAAACCTGGGTCATTCAAGAACCCTCGACCACCGTTTTCTGACATGATCCGCGGTCATGAGTGACACTCCGGAGCCGTCCGGCCACCCCGAACTCCTCGTTGCCGAACCGCTTGTCTGCACCGAGATCAAGATCGGGTACGCGCGGGTGTCCAGCGGCGGACAGAAGCTCGACCGGCAGATCGACGCCCTCACCACCGCCGGATGCCGGAAGATCTTCTCGGACAAGAAGTCCGGCAAGAACGCCCTCCGCCCGGAATTGAAGGCGTGCCACGCCTTCCTCGACGCTGGTGACACCCTCGTCGTCCCCTCGCTCGACCGCTACGGCCGCAGCCTCCAGGACCTCATCAACATGGTCGCCGAACTCCGGACGCGCGGGATCGGCTTCACCTCGCTGCACGAGAACCTCGACACCACCACCCCCGGCGGCCGGCTCGTCTTCCACGTCTTCGCCGCTCTGGCGGAGTTCATCCGCGAACTCATCGTCCAGGGCACCCGCGAGGGCCTGGCCGCCGCCCGCGCCCGCGGCCGGGTCGGCGGGCGCCCCACCGTCGCTACCGAGGAAGTCATCCGCGCCGCCCGCGACCTGCTGCCCGACCCCGGCCGCTCCATCACCTCGATCGCCAAAATGCTGGGCATCTCCCCGGGCACCCTCTACAACCACATCCCCGACCTCCAAGACCTGCGCGCCTCCGCCGTCCCCCACCAGCTCGACGCTGCGGAACGGTGACCCCACGTGCCGATCCGTCCTTAGAACCGCGAGCGTTGTCCCGCCGACTGGCCGGACATCTCCAACGCCATCAACGAACGCGCCGGCTGGCGGTGCGAGTGTGAAGGCGAGTGCGGACGCGGCAGTCACCCCGGCCGGTGTCCCAACCGGCACGGACAGCCCGTGAACGGCACCGGTTCGCGGGTCATCCTGACGACGAGAGCGCGCACCTCGACCACACGCCGGAGAACTGTCACCCGGCCAACCTCAAAGCCATCCCAGGGCTGCCACCTGCACTACGACCGTAACCACCACGCCCGCACCCGGGCCCAGACCCGGCATACCGCACTCGAAACCGGCGGGCAGCTGACGTTCGAGTTGTAGGCGAACGCAGCAAGATCAAGTGCTTAGCGTTACTGGCTGTTCCGCTGGTCCCCAAGGCCGTGATCGCCGCCAGGCCAGCCCAGACTGCCTCAGTTTGAGCGAGACAATCGACCTGCCCCCGTCTCGCTCAAACCGAGGCACCCCAGGTCGGGCACTCACGCTGCCTCACCTTCAGCGAGACCGGACAGTCAGCGCCGGGTGGGCAGGCGTGGAACCTCCCCCAGGGCCCTTGCGTCGCGACCATCCGGTGGGCCTGCCGCCGCTGCGTCGCCCGCAGGACCGGCAAACCGGACCAGAGCGTCATGGTCTGGATGTCGAAACACCACGACCAGGTCTGCGTCCCCCACCGCCTCTGGATCGGACGGGCCGTCGAGTCCCCCGCCGCCCAGTTCGACCTCGCCGACCTCCCCGACATCGTCGCCGCCCAACAGCGCCACTACCGGCTCCTTCGCCGCCACGGTCCCCATGTGCTCAACCCGTGCAGCCCCGCCCTGCCCGCGGTGTCCGGCCCTGGGACCCCAAACGCTATGCCGCGGTCTATCCGGAGATCGTCACGACCATGGCCCGCTACGCCTCTCCGCACCGGCGCCGTCTGGCCATGTCCACCGACGAGGAAGACTTCCGGGCCTTTCATACGGAGTTCGCACGGCGGCTCCCCGACGAGAGCCCTCTGCGCACAGCGGCCAAGCCCTGGTTCATCCAACAGCTCCGCGTCATCGCACACACCATCCAGGACGCCGCTGAGCAGAACGCCCTTGCCGCCGCGGCCAACGGCTCTCTCGAAACCTGGAGCGGCGGTACGTTCGGCCGTATGGCTGACGAGTGTTACGGGCATCCGCGCCTCGCCGCGGTCTACGACGCCCTCGACCCCGACCGTGGCGATCTCGATGCGTACCTTCGGCTGGCGGAGCGTTTCGAGGCCCGTCGGGTGCTGGACATCGGCTGCGGGACGGGCGTCTTCGCGCTCCTGCTGGCCGAGCGCGGGATCGAGGTGGTGGGCGTCGACCCCGCCCGCGCGTCCGTCGACGTGGCCCGCGGCAAACCGGGCGCCGAGCGCGTGCGCTGGATCCACGGCGATATGACGGCACTCCCGCCGTTGCGTGCCGACCTGGCGACCATGACGGGCAACGTCGCCCAGGCCATCATCGATCCACCGGCGTGGCGGCAGGCCCTGCGGGGCGCCTACGACGCCCTGCGGCCCGGCGGGCACCTGGTGTTCGAGAGCAGGGTGCCGGGCCGCCGCGCCTGGGAGGAGTGGAACCGCGAGTCGTCGTACCGCGTGACGGAGATCCCGGGTACCGGCACCGTCGAGAGCTGGGTCGAACTGGTCGAGGTGCGCGAGCCGCTGGTGACGTTCCGCTGGACGTATGCGTTCGCCGCGGACGGGCTGGTGCTGACGTCGGATTCCACGCTGCGCTTCCGCGAGCGCCCGGAAGCCGAGGCGGACCTGACCGCGCAGGGTTTCGTGCTGGAGGACGTCCGCGACGCACCCGACCGCCCGGGCCGGGAGTTCGTGTTCATCGCCCGCCGCCCGCTGGGCTGACGTCCTGGCCCCGGTGGGGGGTGTTCACGCCGGTGGTCGGTCGAGTTTGCTGCTCACGGCGTCGAGGACCCATTCCAGGCCGGTCGCGAAGGTCGTCTCGGCGTCCACGTCCGTGCCGTCGTGCACGGCCTTGGCCAGCGCCGGGAAGCGGCCGGTGGCCAGCATCCGCGTCACGTGCGGGCCGTGGGCGCGCTGCCAGTCGCGGTCGGACAGGCCGGTGGCGCGCTCGGCCCGCAGAGCCGCGATCTCGCGCCTGATCGCCCCGGTGAAGTAGGCGCTGACGGTCTCCACGGCACGCATGACGGTGTCGACGTCGGCGAGCCCGTCCAGGGCGGCCAGCGTGGCCTCGGTCACGGCCAGGCCGTTGGGGCCGAGACTCGGGCGGCCGCCGAGCAGGTCGGCCAGCCACTCGTGCCGCAGAGCGGTCCGCCTGGTGCGGTGGGCGAGGGTGCCCAGTGCCTCCCGCCAGCCCGCGGGCTGCTCCTCGGGGAGGATCTCGGCCTGGACCTCGTCCACTATGAGGTCGAACAGCTCCTCCTTGGTCGAGATGTAGCCGTACAGCCGCATCGGGCCGGCGTTCAGCCGGGCGGCCACCTTGCGCAGGGACACCGCCTCGAGACCGCCCTCGTCGGCGAGCGCGACGGCGGCGGCGACGATCCGCTCCCGGTCGAGCGGTACGGGTCGAGTCGGCGGCTCGGGCCGGTCCCACACAGTCATGGAACACACCGTACCGTTGCGATACACCGTAGCGTTCCAATACAGTGTATCGACATGAGACAACGCATCGCAGTGGTCGGAGCCGGTCCCGGCGGTCTGGCGTTCGCCCGCGTGCTGCACCGCCACGGCCACCCCGTCACCGTCCTCGAACGCGATCGCGCCCCCGACGCCCGCCCCCCGGGCGGCACCCTGGACCTGCACGAAGGGCTGGGGCAACGCGCGTTGGACAAGGCGGGCCTGCTGGCGGAGTTCCAGGCGCTGTCCCGTCCCGAGGGGCAGGCCATGCGCATCCTGGACACGGACGGGACCGTCCTGCGCGACTGGCGGCCCCGTCCGGACGACCGGGCCAATCCCGAGATCGACCGCGGGCAACTCCGTGACCTGCTGCTGGGGCCCCTGGACGTCGAGTGGGGGCGGGAAGTGACGCGGGTGGTGCCGGGTGCCGGGGACGGCGCGGTGGTCCATGGCGCGGACGGGCGACAGGAGACGTTCGACCTCGTGGTCGGCGCGGACGGCGCCTGGTCCCGGACCCGCCCGGCGGTCTCGCCGGTGACGCCGCACTACACCGGCGTCACCACGGTCGAGACCTCCCTGGACGACGTCGACACCCGCCACCCCGACCTCGCCCGGCTGGTCGGCGACGGCTCCCTGGCCGTGTACGGCGTGCACCGAAAGCTCGTCGCCCAGCGCAACAGCGGCGGCCACGTCAAGGTGTACGCCCAGTTCCGCGCGGAGCCGGACTGGCACGCGCACCTGGACCTGGCCGACGCCGAGGCCGTGCGGGCGAGTCTGCTGGCCCTGTTCGACGGCTGGGCCGCTCCCGTCCTCGACCTCCTCCGGCACGGCCCCGCGTTCGTCCACCGCCCGCTCCACGTCCTGCCCGTGGCCCACACCTGGACCCATGTCCCCGGGGTGACGCTGCTGGGCGACGCCGCCCACCTGATGCCCCCACTGGGGGCGGGCGCGAACCTCGCCCTGCTGGAAGGCGCCGAACTCGCCGAGTCCATCGCCACCGGCTCCGGGGACCTGGACGACACCGTCCGCGCCTTCGAGGAACGGATGTGGGATCGGGCCGGCCGGTGGGCGGAGATCACGACGGCGGGCCTGGAACGCCTGATGAGCCCGGACCCCGCCACGGCCGTCGCCCTCTTCGACCGGGTCCAGTCGTCCTGACCGTGCGGTGCATCAGACACTTCGACGTCGCCCGGCAGGAGGGACCACGAGGGCCGGCAGCGGCGCCGCGCCGAGGACGAGCGGGGCGGCGCGTGCGCAACGTCCCGAGGCTCCGGCGTCCGCGGCCGGGCTACTGATCAGTGCTGAGCCGCGCGCTGCGGGTTCGTGGCCCTGTCCGTGCAGCTGTCGGCGACGGTGTCGGCGAAGATCCGGGCGAGTGGGGTGAGGGCGTCCCAGCGACGCACGGCCCAGCCGACCGGAAGCGTGGGCAGGTCCGGGATGGGGACGAGGCGGAGGTGGCCGGCGTCGCCGGGCACCTGCCAGCCGGGCAGGGCGGGTACGACGGCGTGGCCGAGGCCCAGTTCCGTCAGCAGGAGGGCGGTGTCCCAGTCGGCGACGCTGGTGTCGGAGCTGCTCCGGATGCCCAGTTCGGCAAAGGCGGCGTCCAGTCGTGTGCCTGAGGTGGAATTCTGGGGCAGCCGGATGAGGCGGATGTCGGCGAGGTCGGTCACGTCGATACGAGCCCGGCTGGAGAGCGGGTCGTCCGCGCGGACGGCGAGTACCCAGGGCAGGTCGACGACGGTGCGCTGCTCGATGCCGCGCACCGGGCCGCCGATGGTGACCCAGGCGAGGTCCAGGTCGTCCGCGGCGAGGGCGTCGAAGCAGCTGCGGCTGGAGGTCTCCGTCTGGAACTCCAGGTTCACCTTGGGGAAGCGCTGCCGGAAAGCGACGATGGCCTCGGGCATGAAGTGCCGCACGGTCGTTCCGCCCGTGGTGACGCGCACGGAGCCGTGGTCACCGTTGACGAGGTCTGCGAGGCGTCGCAGGGCCAGGTCCAGACCGGCGATACCGTCGGCGGCGGCGTCCCGCAGGACGCGCCCCGCAGGCGTGGGCACGACCCCTCGCGGCTGGCGCTCCAGGAGACTCACGCCTGTCTCCCGCTCCAATCGCTTCACATGCTGGCTCACCGCCGACTGTGTGCAGTCCAGCTCGCGGGCGACGGCACTGAGGCTTCCGGCCCGGCACACAGCGACGAACACCCGCAAGTCGTCCAGAGTCATGCACCCAAGCTACCAAGTCACCCAAGCTACAGCTTGGGTACAGCTATAAATCCATAGGATTGACTGGGGTCAGCGCTTTCCAGGATGATCGGCACAGGGCCCAGGCGGCAACCCGTCCGGCGCTTTCGCGAGGTCCGGACCACAGGCGGAAGCACGGACGGGTGCCGACCCGAGTGACGGAAGGAGCGTTCTCTGTGCCTGCTTCCCCGGCACCCGCCCCTGCGGACCAGGCCGTCGCGCTGCTGCGCGAACTCGGTGCCGCGGACATCGCCCATCCAGGCGGCACTCTGCTCGCGCACCTCCAGCGTGTTCACGGACAACTGGCCCAGTGGGGCGCCCGCCCGGCCCTCCGGCTTGCGGGCCTGTGCCACGCGTTCTACGGCACCGACGGATTCCCTGCTTCGTTGCTCTCCGTGGACCGCCGCACCGAACTGGCGGCGGTGATCGGCGCCGAGTCCGAAGCCATCGTGTACCTCTATGCCTCGTGTGACCGGAAGGCCACCTATCCGACGCTCGCGGATGCCGAGGTCTCCTTCCACGACCGGTTCACCGGTTGCGTCCGTCGTCCAGAGCCGCAGCTGCGACGTGATTTCGCCGAGTTGTCGGCCGCCAACGAACTCGACCTCGCTCAGGTGTCCCCGTCCTTCCGCGAGAAGTGGGCAGCTGAACTCCTCGCCCTGTTCACCCGCCTCCGGCCCCTGCTGAGCCGACCAGCCTGGTCGGCCTGCTGCGCGGTGCTCGCATCGGATGCTGTTCCGCAGGACTGAGCGCATCGGACGGGAGCGTCGGAGCGGCTGTTCGTGACAGAGGGTACGGATGCTTGGTCGACTCCCGCTCGTTGAGCAGCTCGATGTCCTGCGGACGGTGCTCTCCCAGAAAGAGGTCCTGACCGACGTGATGACCAGGGCGGCGACGTTGTGAGCTGCCCGGCTGGTATGTGACGGCGGGCTGCCTTTTCCAGACGGTGTGGAACGTGGTCACCGACAGGCCCCCGACCAACGGCATCAAGGACTACGACATCGGAGATCCCCAACGAGGTCCGTGTGCATCTTTGGTATGAGCGGAAGTTCGGGGTGCCCTGTCCGCCGCACGAGTCCACCGAGTCCGCGATCGACTGCTTCGCTGCGACGACGTGCTGTCTGGGCGTCCGGCCGGAACCCGACGGAGAACGGCGCGTCTGTGCGCCTCACGGGCTCTCCGACGTGTTGGGCTCTGACCTGCTCAACTGCGGGCAGCCGCCTCTAGGGTGTTCATCGCGGAAGTCCCCTGCTCGGCCCGGAGGCGCCATGCCCCTGCAGATGAAGCTGGTTGCGATAACACTCGACTGCCCTGATGCGCTGGCTCTGGCGGCGTTCTATCAACAGGCCACCGGCCTTGAACTGCATCCGAAGTCGAACGCCGACTTCGCGGGCCTCAACGGTGAGGACGGACTCCTGATCGGTTTTCAACGGGTCGACGACTACCGGGCTCCGAGCTGGCCCGACCAGATCGTTCCCCAGCAGCTTCACATCTGCTTCAAGGTCGATGAGGACTTGACCGTGGCCGAGGCCCGGCTGCTGGAGCTTGGTGCGGGCAAGCCGGATCACCAGCCGCACGGGGACAAGGCGCGGGTTCTCACCGATCCGGTTGGGCATCCCTTCTGCATCAGCCTGCGCTGATCGGCGCCCTGCGTGGGACGCGTTGGCCGGGGCTCAGCAGAGCTGCCCTCGACGAGCCAGGATCTGGATTCCCTTCGACTCGTGTCCGTTCATGGTGGCGACGGTGATTCGGCGGGTGTCGGCGATCTCGAAGCCGGCAAGCAGGGAGGTGAACCCGTCGCTCGGGTGGTGGCGGCAGACTGCGCCGTCGCCGGTCTCGAACACTCCATAGGTGCCGTAGCGTTCCGCGCACCTGGCATAGCGGTCACGATTGCGCCTGTCGCCTTGCAGCAGCAGGTCGCTGAGGTAGAGCACTCCGCCCGGCTTGAGAACGCGGCTCAGCTCACCGACCAGCCGTCGCTGTGCATCGTTGCCGGGTACGCAGGTCAGCACCGCGAAGAGGAGGACCACGTCGAGGCTTGCGTCCGGATGGGCCAGCACCGGTGGTGCGTCCAGCACGGCGAAGTGCATCGTGGGATGCAGGGTGCGTGCCCGGGAGATCATCCCCGGTGAGGTGTCGACGCCGCTGAGGTCGGTGAAGCCCTGCCGTTCGAGGGCTTGCATGGTCCGGCCGTAGCCGCAACCGTAGTCAAGGATCGCGGCACGCCCGTCGACGTCGTCCAGCCACGGCATGTAGGCGGTCTGGCTGTCGAGGTCGGACACGGCGGATACCTCCTTTGACCTGCACTGTGAGTGCCTTGAGCTCGGCGGAATCGATGGACAGCTCGATGCGCGAAGCGGTCCTGATCATCTCGATGCGAAACCACTGCCGGGCGGTTGTGTCGGCGCGAGGCTGCGGCGGACTTGGCGGTCGTTCGGCGACATCCGCCGGAGTCGTTCTACCCGGTCGCTCAGGCGGTAGCCCCGCTGGAACAGACTGCGCCAGAAGGTGGTGATGCTTCGACATCCAGACGGCGGGACTGCCTGCACATCACCGAGTGTCCGGTTTCGCTGAGTGAGACGCTTCCGGAGGTTCCGTCTCGGTCAGGACGAGGTGTCCGGCCTTGGGCAAGGGAGAGTGCTGGCCGACCCGGCCGACGGGTGGTGCGCTTCTTCAGACGTCAACAAGCAACCCGCGTGCATCCCGCGGATACATATACTGGATATTGCCCTTGAATAAAGGAGTCCAGTATGAGTGTGACCACGATCGACCTTGATGACGATGCGCTGGAGAAGGCCATGCGTGTCGCCGGCGGTGGGACCAAGAAGGATGTGGTCAATGCCGCCCTCCGTGAGTACGCCGAACGCCATGAGCGGGCCGCGCTCGTAGCCAAGCACTTCCACGTCGCCCAGCAGTGGGACTACGAGGGCTGGCAGCACCGCCGGGTCGAGGACAAGCAGGGTGGCGCGTGATCCACTACCTGCTCGACTCCTCGGGTCTGTGGCGCCTCCTGCGTGAGGAGCAGTTGAGGGACGCATGGCTGGAGACCACCACCCTCCGGGCCATCGGGTCGTGCGCCGCCCAGCGGACCGAGTTCCGGCGCTCAGCGCGCAACGCCGTGGAGTACGAGGCCATGGGGGAGATGTTCACCGATCTGTATCCCGACGTACCTTTGCCGA
Organism: Streptomyces sp. NPDC007162; assembly: GCF_040634175.1. Classification (NCBI taxonomy): domain Bacteria; kingdom Bacillati; phylum Actinomycetota; class Actinomycetes; order Kitasatosporales; family Streptomycetaceae; genus Streptomyces; species Streptomyces sp. NPDC007162. The sequence goes on along the minus strand of NZ_JBEYFC010000116.1, from coordinate 12,239 downwards.
AGAGGTTGTGGGACTGGGTCGACACAGCCCAGTACGCTCTCGCCGAGAAGGGCGCCCTCGGTGCGGCCGGGCCGCTCGACCTGATGATCTGCGCGACCGCCGCGCATCATGGACTGACTGTCCTGCACGACGACGCCGATTTCGTCACCGTGGCGCGTTTCCTGCCCGACGTCAGTGAGCGGAATGTGCGCAACGTCCCGGGTTTCTAGCATGTGAGGCAGGGTGAGCGCCTGACACCCTCGCAACAAGCAGCCAGGGCGTCCCCCTCGGTCTTGCCCCTGGTGCCGACGAGTACGGCCGGCTCCCGGCGCCACAGCAGATGGAAGAGCACCGGCAGCACGCCTACTGCAGAGGCACCGCCAGTCGCGCTTCGCGATCTTTGCTCAGTGCGTCAGACCGAGTACGGCCGTGCAGTGTGGATCGTTCTCCGGCTCCTCGAACAGTTCCCGCTCCTGCGACCGGGAGAACACCTCCGCGATCACGGCCGGTCCGATCAGCGGCGTATCGAGGACGTTGCCCACTTGACCGCCGGAGTAGAACCGCACCTCCATCGGTGACGGTTGCCTTCCGCCGCCCAGCGCGATCCGCACGGTCGGCGCCCCGTCGGGGCCGGGGAGGACGCCGCGGACACGCATCTTCTTCACGATCGGTGCCTGCGTGTAGAGGATCAGGTGGCCGGTCACGTCGGCCTGTGCCACGGCCACTTCCCACGGCGTCATTGCGGAGTGGTTCATCCGGTTCGGGCACTTCCTCATGCCCTTGCCGTCGTTCTTGTCCGCCTTGCCGTTCAGGGTGGGTACGTTCCGCCCGTCCAAGTCCTTCTGCCGGCACTTCTTGGTCTTGTTCCAGTGGGGGGTGTCGGCGTGCGCGGCTCCCGTCTGTCCCAAGGCCACGACGGCAGCCGCGAGGGTGACGAGCGATGCTTTCGTGACACACCTTCGCCCCGACTCACCCCGATTTCAGAAAGGCAGCGGTCTCGCGTGGACCACGTCCAGGCGGGAGACGGCGCGGGTCAGGACCACGTAGAGCCTGTGCGGTCCCCGCTCCTCCGCCTCCGCCACCGCCGCCGGTTCCACGGCCACCACGTGGTCGTACTCCAGGCCCTTGACCAGGCCGGCCGGGACGACGGTCACCCTGGCGCCGGGGTCGGCCGGGTCCGCCGGGGTGATGCCCGCGGACGTCAGGGCCGTGCGCACGGCGGCCGCCTCCGCGTCCGCCGCGATCACCCCGACCGAGCCCTCCCGGGTCAGGGCGTCCCGTACCGCGGACACCGTCGTCGCGAGGACGTCGTCCGTGGGGCGGAGGGTCAGCTCCCCGTCCGTGCGGAACGACCTCGCCTCCGGGACGTCCGTGCCGAGCCGCCGCAGCAGCCGGTTGGTGAGGTCCACGACCGCCGCCGGGACGCGGAAGCCCGTGCTGAGCGGGACGACCCTCGCGTCCGGCTTGCCCAGGTGGTGCAGCACGGTGTCCCAACTCCGCGCCGCCCAGGGCGTCGTGGCCTGGGCCAGGTCGCCGAGGACGGTGAGGGAGCCGAAGGCGGCACGGCGGGCGATCGCCCGGCACTCCATGGGAGACAGGTCCTGGGCCTCGTCGACGACGATGTGGCCGTAGCCCTCGGGGTGTTCCATGAGTCCGGCGACCTCGTCGAGGAGGACCAGGTCGGCGGCCGACCAGCGGGCGGACCGGTACGAGCGTGGCGGCCGGGGCAGGCGGAGGTGCTGCTGCTCGGCGGGGGTGAGCACCCCCTCGGCGGCCCGCGCCAGCACCGCCGCGTCCGTGAGGAGCCCGGCCACCACCTCCTCCGGCCGGACCTTCGGCCAGACCGTGTCGAGGTAGGCGCTCATCGCCCGTGAGCGTTCCAGACGCCGGGTCCAGGTGGCCGGCTGCGGTCCCGCGCGGCGTTCGGCCAGCAGCTGTACGGCCCGCATCGCGCGCCCCCTGACCCGCTCGCGGCCGACGGCGTACGGCGGTTCCTCGTCCCGTACCCCCTCGACGATCCGCGCCAGCGTGTCGGCGGCCACCCGCCAGGTGTAGGTGCCGTCCGAGAGCGACAGCGGGGCGATGCCGTCGGTGGAGACGTGCGCGTACACGGCGCGGCGCAGGACCTCGGCCATCCGGGGATCGTGCTTGAGCGCGGCGGTGCGGCCGGGGTCGGTGGCGGTGGCCGGGTGGCGGGCGATCTCCTCGTGGAGGGTGGTCTGGCGCACGCCGGTCTCGCCGAGGGCGGGCAGCACCTCGGAGATGTAGGAGAGGAAGGTCCGGTTGGGGCCGAGGATGAGCAGGCCGGAGCGGCGGATGCGCTGGGGGTGGGTGTAGAGGAGGTAGGCGGCGCGGTGCAGGCCGACGGCGGTCTTGCCGGTGCCCGGCGCGCCCTGGACGCAGACGGAGTCGGCGAGGTCGGCGCGCACCAGGTCGTCCTGGTCGGGCTGGATGGTGGCGGCGATGTCGCGCATGGGGCCGACGCGAGGGCGTTCGATCTCCCGGGTGAGGAGGGTGCCGGTGCCCGACTCGCCCTTGCCGAGGCGTTCGTCCTCCATGCCCGTGAGGTCGGCGGAGTCGCCGCGGCTGCCGGGGGCCCAGCCGAACCGGCGCCGTACCGCGACGCCCTGGGGGTCGTCGGGGCCGGCCTGGTAGAAGGCGCGGGAGACGGGGGCACGCCAGTCGACGACGAGGGGCGGGGCGGTCGGTTCCTCGCTGATCCGCAGCCGGCCGATGCGGTAGCTCTGCCCGGCGTGCTCGCCCGCCTCGAAGTCGAGCTTGCCGAAGAACAGCGGGCCCTCGGGCAGCTCGCGCATCTCCTTGGCCCGGCTGCGCAGCCGGTACCCGAGCACCTCGGCGTCGGCACCGGACGCGGAGACGTCCTCTCCGGTGACGACGTGCTCGGCGGCGCCGTCGACCATCCGCGCGAGGGCGGCTCGGCAGGTGTCGTGGTAGGCGCGTTCGCGGTCGAGTTCCTCCTGCATAAAGACAGCCTAGACGAGAAACGTGACCGGGTTACATTTTTTACCGGGCCTCAGTCGTGCTCAGCCGTGGTCCGCCAGCGCCCGTTCCAGTCGCGCGAACGCCCGCTCCGCCGCCCGTACCGCGTCCTCGCGTACGTCCTCCACCCGCTCCCCCGCCGCGATCCGCCGCCAGTTGTCCTGCGCGAGGATCCGCTGTACGGCGATGATCTGGCCGGCGGCCAGCCGGGCGTCCAGGGTGCCGCCGAGGGCCTCGGCGAGCGCCGCCTCGGAACGCTCCAGGTAGGCGTGCTGGCGGGCGACGAGGGTGGCGGTGCTGTTGAGGAGGGTGTGGAAGGCGAGGACCTGGGGGTGGTCGTTGAGGCCGGTGACCGGGTCGTTGTGGGCGAGACCGGAGAGGAAGCGGTCGCGCAGGACGCCGACCGGCGACCGGGCGCCGGCCCGGGCTTCCGCGACCAGCCGGGCGGCCTCCGTCTCGTGGTCCGCGATCCGGTGCAGGACCAGGTCCTCCTTGGCGGGGAAGTACCGGAACAGCGTCGGTTTGGAGATCCCGGCGGCGGCGGCCACCTCGGCGACCGACACCGCATCGAACCCCTTCGCCAGGAACAGCCGTACGGCGATGTCCGACACGTCCTCGTACATCCGCCGCTTCTTCAGCTCCCGCAGGCCCATCTCACCCATGGGGCGAGCCTACGGCGGGCACCCCTCAGGCCAGCGCACGAGCGAGGTGGGGGTTCGCCGTCGCCCGGACGGAAAGGCCCATGGAGCCGGTGGCCGCCGTCAGGGTCATGGCGTACGAGTCCACGGCCCGACGGACGTTGGGCGCGTCCAGGCTCGCCCCGGTGACCAGGCGGTCCAGATCGACGTAGGCGGAGCGGATGATCTCGATCCAGCGGTACACCCGCCAGTCACGTTGCCAGTCACGGGTGAACTCGGGGGCCAGGCCGCGCTCCCAGCGCCGGAACATCCGGTCCCTGATCTCCGGCCGGGTCGGGGTCAGGTGCATGTGCCGCACCAGGTCGTACAGCGGGTCGCCGACGAGGGCCATCTCCCAGTCGATGACGGTCAGCGCGAACCGGTCGTCGCGGCGCACCAGGTTCCAGGGGTTGAGGTCGCCGTGCAGCAGGGCCGGGGCCCGACGGCTGACCTGGTGCCGGGCGAGGATCTCCCGCAGCCGGGCGGCGCCGGGAAGCCCCAGGAAGCGGACCAGTTGCTGGGACTCCTCGGGAAGACCCGCGACCAGGAGGACGAGCTGCTCGCTCAGCCAGGTGTAGAAGTCGGGCTCGCCCCCGGCCGGGTCGAGCTGGGTGTGGCCCACGCCGGTGAGCGCGGCCAGCTGGTCGACCAGACCGTCTGCCTCCTGTGGGAGGAGACCGTGCACCGGGTGGTCGGGTTTGCGGCCGGTGTCCGCCGGTCCCTCGTAGGTGTGGATGGCGAACCGGTCCCGGGAGTACGCGAAGGGGTACTGGGAATGGCTCTCCCCCAGTGCCAGGACGCGCGGCGCGGCCACCGCGACCCCGGAACGCTCGATCGCCCGCAGCACCGCGTGCTCACTGAGGTAGCTGCGCTCGCGCCGGCGGACGTGCGGCACCTTGCGGCGGATCACCACGGGGAAGTCGATGCCCGGCACCCGGACCACCGAGTTGAGGTGCGCGGTGCCCTTGAACACCCGGTGGGCCGGCGCGGTGCCCTCCAGGGACAGGGCCGCGTGCACCGCGGAGTGCGGGAAGTCGGAGTGCTCCGGTACCCGCCGGTCCGGCCGCCAGTCCATGACCCCGCCGATCCGGCCGCGCCGGGCAGCCCCGCCGACCGGTGCGGAGGCTGCCCAGCGGAACAGGATGTGCTCGATCTCCCGATCGCCCGGCACCGTGCTCAGCCGCAGCGGTTCGGCGGCTGCCTCCAGCGCGCCGCGGATCGCCGCCGTCGCCTGCCGGAGGTTCTGCTCGTCGAAGGACTCCAGTGACTTCGCGGCGCGCATGACGTCCGGGTAGACCGACTGCGCCCGCTCGAAGTCCAGATAGTGCCGGAGGTCCTTGGTCACGCCGTGGGTGGCGGCCGGCCGCACCGGGCGCAAGGCGGTCACCCACGCCCCGACGACCTCGTCCCACTGCTGTTTCGGGTACCGCATCCGCACCAGATGGATCGCCAGGTCGTGCAGGGGGTCACCGAAGGTGGCCAGCTCCCAGTCGACGCAGGTGAGGGGCGGCCCGCCGGCCGACGAGGTGATCAGGTTGTCGCGGTGCAGGTCGGCGTGGAGGAGGCCGAACGGGCGCCTGGTCAGGGCCGGGACCCGGTCGGCGAAGCGGAGCAGGGCGTCCTCGGGGATCCCCAGGGCGGCGAACAGCCAGCCGAACTCCGCCCCGTTGGCCTGACGGATCTGGACGTCCGCCGTCCTGGCCAGCGTCCGCAGGAAGCCCTGGCTGTCCGTGTGGTTCCGCGGCCACGTCGACGGCAGCGCCGGCAGCGCCGTACCGCGCACCTGGGTCATCCGGGCGAACAGTCCCGCCAGGTCCTTCAGGAGGAGGGCGTCGACCGGCTTGCCGTTCTCGCAGACGCTGGAGAGCGGGACTCCCTCCACATAGCTGTGGATGGTGAAGCGATTCCCCTCGAAGAGGCACTCGGGCACGTTGGGCAGCACACCCTTGATCGCCCGCAGGACGCGTGCCTCGTCGGGCCAGGTCCGGATCACCACGGGGAGGGCGTCGGTCCTGCGGACGCGGACGGTCACCGCGGTCCCGGGCTCCTGCTTCAGCAGCCGGGCCATCGGCTCGGTCAGGGGGAGGACGTAGTTCTGGTTGTGATAGCCGCTGCTCGCCAGACCCCATTGCGCGGCATGCCCCAGGAACGTTTCGTACTCTTCGTCCGGCAGAGGCCTGCCGGTGTCCTTCCCGGTGACGCCGGCGGGGACGGAGGGTGCACCCACTGGTCGCTCCGGGGTGGTACGCGCGCTAATCGCGAGGATCGGGCAGGGGAAACGGTATTACCAGGTGACGTACGACACGACTGGAGAGGTGATGGAGTGACTCTCGCGAGTGAATGATCGCTCGCCCGTACGGTCACCCATCGGCGCGGTCGTCCGAGACTGGCTCCGTTCGCCATCCCTATACGCACGCAACCGAGCGGTTGCTCAGACGGTTCGGCACTCTAGCGCAGCGGAGCCCTCTCCGGATCACACGGACGTCACGGCCGGGAGACGAGCAGCTGCCAGACCGACTCGAACCATCTGGTCGCGTTGTCCGGATCCGCGTTCCGGACGTGGTGGGTGAGGGTCGCCCCGGGACCCAGCACGTCCACGGCCTCCACCTCGGTGCCGCCCTCGAGGATCACCGTACGCGGGATCGGCTCGTAGAAGCCGTGCAGCACCTCGTCGTGGTTGATGACGCAGAGCTTGAAGGTCGGGGCGAGTTCCGTGCGCCGGATCTGCAGGTCGACCGGCGGCACCAGGTTCTCGGTGCGGAGCTGCTCCAGAACCGTACGCAGGGTGATTCGCCGCGGTGCGACGATGCGGGCCCGGATGTGGGCGTCCAGGCTCTCCGAGGTCAAGGTCGCGATGTGCAGGGCGACTTCCTCGTGCTCGAAGGCCTCGCCGATGAGCGGTCCCGGCGTCATCGGATGGCGGGAGCGGGTGGCCCGGGGCACGGACGGCTGGATGTGCCGGCGCCGCACGACCCGGGAGCCTTGCCCTGCCGGGACTCGATCCAGCCTTCGGTTCGCAGGACGCGCAGCGCCTGCTGCACGGTGTCGCGGGAGACCCGGAACTCCGTCGCGAGCGACTCCTGCGACGGCAGGTAGGAGTTCAGCGGGTAGGCGCCGTCGGAGAGCCGGAGCCGAAGCTCCTCCGAGACCCGCTGAACCGCACCTCTGCCGTCGTTCGCCCGGTTGGCGACGTCCCGTACGTACCACTTCTCAGTCAACTGGTCGACTTGATCGGGCCGCGGGTTTGCTGGCGTCCCTCACGGCACGGGTGCGCAGGCGGCCACGGCGGGCGCGAGACGTGTCGGCTACGGTCGCAGCAGTGCCAGCAAGGGTTTCAGGGAGTCGACGACATGGTCCGCGCCCGCCCCGGTCAGGAGCTTGGCCTTCCGTTCGTTACGCGCGTAGCCGAGGAACGGCACCCCGGCGCCGCGTGCCGCCTCCAGGTCCGTGGGCGAGTCGCCGATCATCAGGGCCGCGTCGGGGGCGGCGCCCATCGCGCTGAGGGCGCGGTTGAGGCAGTGCGGGTCGGGTTTGAGGCGGTGCAGGTCCTGGGTGCGGCCGTAGATGTGCGGGGCGAAGCAGGCGGTGAGGGCGCGGTCGTCGAGGTAGGCCCGGACCACCCGGGGCGAGTTGTTGGTGGTCACCGCCATCCGCGTGCCCAGCGCGCGCCAGGTCTGTATCAGGACGTCCGCGTATTTCGTGGGCATCGCCGTCGACGTGGCCTGGAGCTCCTCCTTCGTGAGGCGTTCCTCCAGCTCGGCGACCAGGTCACTGCCGGGATGCCGGCGGTCCACGGCGCGCAGCACGACGTGCGGGTCGAGGGAGTCGCGCTCGGTGTCCGTGACCAGGCCGCGCAGTCCTCGGCTCTCCAGCCACGCCACCAGGCCGTCGGCGACCCGTTCCGCCGAGTGGCCCGCGAACAGGCGGCAGATCGGCCCGTCGAAGTCCCACAGGACGACGCGGGCGCTTCTGATCAGTTCCGTGAGTTCTTCGGTCGCGTCCTCGTTCTTGGCCGTCACCGGTTCAGTCTGCGTCGTATCAGAAGTCACTAGGAGAGTGTCAGGTCCGTGGTGATGGTTTCCCAGAGGGCGTCGAACCACATCTGCGATTGGTCCACGAACGCGGCGTCACGGTGGCCGGATCGTCTCTCGAAGGAGAAGAGGAGGGACTCGGAACCCACGGCGTCGTACATGTCGAGCATGCCGGCCTCCGTCTGCTCCTCGCGGCGCGTGACCATGTAGTACGCGAAGAGGGCCTCGGTCCCGTTGAGCAGATAGAGCTTGACCGGAGGGGTGAACGGCAGCGCCCGGAAGGTGACGTGCACGTCGATCTTGTGGGTGGAGCGCAGGCCCTGGAGGTTGTACTGGAGGACCTGGCCCTGGGCGTTGCGCATGCCGAGCCAGCGGTTGTGGACGGTGTCGCCGTCGCTCTCGACCGCCGCCGTCGGGAAGGCCAGCTGGATGTCCCGGCTGGGCAGCAGCACGCGGACGTCGATGCGCTCGGGGCGGATCCGGCCCTCGTGGATCATCCGCAGCGGCTCGGCGAGCGCGGGCAGCAGGCTCTGGGCGGTGAGGCAGGCCGCGTCGATGCGGACGTGCGGGGCGGAGAACGCCTCTGTGATGCGGGGGCCCAGGCCCACCATCGTCGGCTGGGGCTCGTCGAGCGCCGGGGACGGCGGCTCGGCGATGCGCGGCGGGCTGCCCTTGCTGACGCCGGTCAGGAGGCCGTCGTCCTGGAGCACCCGCACGGCCTGGCGTACGGCACCGCGCTCCACGCCGAACTCCTCGGCCAGTTCCGCCTGGGTGGGCAGGCGGTCGCCCACCTTGAGGTCGCCCGTGCGGATGCGTTCCCGCAGGGTCCGGGCGATCTCCTGAGGCGTGCTGCCGGTGTTCACTGCCACGTTCTCCTGGGTCACGACCAAACGCTACAACTTTGATCCATCTGACGGGAGTTGTTTGAAGATTGGTTATAAGTTACAGCCAACTGGGGACAACATAATCAGAGTTGGTTACCAACTTGCTTGAGTTGGTGGAAGCTTGCTTCCCGACGATGGGGGAACCGACATGCCCGCCGCCCTCGCTCTTCTCTCAGCCGTCTTCGTTCTCGGTTTCGAACAGACCGTCCAGTCGAAGTACGGTGCCACTGGCATTATCGGTCTGCTGCTGCTCACCGTGGGGATCAAGGCCAAGAGCCCGGCGTTCAGCTCCGCCGGCGCGGTCCTGCTCGCCCTGGTGCTCGCGGGCCCCGGTCTGTAGGCGTCAGCCCGACAGCTCCAGATCCGAACTGATCGTCTGCCACAGGGCGTTGAACCAGAGCACCGACTGGTCGACGAACGTGGTGTCCCGCAGGCCCGTGCCCCGCTCGAAGGCGAACAGCATCGAGCGGGTGCCCACGGCGTCGTACGTCTGCAGGTGTTCGTGGTCGATCTCCCGTTCGTGGCGCCCCAGCGTGTAGTACGCGAACAGCGCCTCGTCCCCGTTGAGCAGGTACAGCTTGACCGGCGGGGTGAACGGCAGCGCCCGGAAGGTGACGTGCACGTCGATGCCGTGGGTGGCGCGCAGGGCCAGCAGGTTGTGCCGCAGCACCTGGCCCTGCGCGTTGCGCTGGGCCAGCCAGCGGTTGTGCACCGCGCTCTCCGCCGAGGCGTCCACCGCCGTCGGGAACGCGAGGTCGATGCTCCGGCTCGGCAGCAGCACCCGGACGTCGATCTTGGCCGGTTCCAGTAGCCCCGCGTGGATGAAGCGCAACGGCTCGCCGAGGGCGAGGTTGAGGGAGACCGAGGTCAGGCAGAGCGCGTCGATCCGCACGTGCCGGGCCGCGAACGCCGCCTCTATCCGGGGCGTGAGGCCGACCATGGTGGGCAGCGGCGGCGCCTCGGGACCCACGGCGTGCTCCGGTGTGCCGGTGCCCCTGGCCACGGTCGCCGGGCTGCCCTTCGTCACGTTCGTGAGCAGGTGCTCCGACTGCAGGATGCGCAGGGCCTGCCGGACGGCCCCCCGCTCGACCCCGAACTCGTCGGCCAGCTTGGCCTGCGTGGGCATGCGCTCACCCGGCCGCAGCACCCCGGACCTGATCCGGGTGCGCAGCACGTCGGCCACCTCACGGTGTGACGCAAGAGGCCGCTGCGACCGCTTCCGTCCATTGGCGGAGGCGTGTTCGGGGTCCACAGACAAACGTTACAACTTCCCGCCATCTTTAGGCAGTTCGCGGGAAGGTGGTTATGAGTCGCTTCCAAGCGGAGATAAGTACTCTGGAGTTGGTCGCCAACTCGTACAACATGGTCCTACTTCCTCGACGGTTGGCCGACCGGGTTCCCTTCCGGAGGGGAGCCGGGAGCCCGGCCACTCAGGGCGACCGACGAGGCGCACGGCCAGCACAGCCACAACTGAACACCGACAACCGAACACCGCAGGACCCGCACAGTCACAACTTCACAGCTCGCTACGGATGAGCCGCACAGACACAACCGAACACAGACACAACCGAACAAGGTGATTCAGGCACCCGTCGTCGGCAGGAAGGGGAACGGCTAGAAGATGTCCGGGCACCAAGGCCGCCCGGATGTGCGCAGCAGGGCGTCGGCCTCCCGGGCGGCGCCCACTCGCTCTTCCCCGACCCGGCCGAGCGCGTGCAGCCGCGCCACGGTCTGGTCACCGAGCCAGACGCTCGCCAGGTCGGCGATGTCGAGGGCGAGGTCGGGGGTGTCGGTGGTCGGGGCGCAGGACGCGCCTTCGGGGGAGGCGTCCAGCCGGTAACGGCCGCCGGCCAGGCCCTGCCGGTCCGCCACCGCCAGGACGAGCGACCCCGCCGTGTCGTACGTCCGTGCCTCCAGGGCCCGTACGACGTCCAGGATCCGCACCCACAGCCAGTCCGCCTGGTCGGTGATCCGCGCGGCGCGCGGGTCGGGAAGGTGGTACGGCAGCAGGTCGTCCGGTGACCGCCGGCCGCTCGTCACCGAGGTGATCCAGTCGATCGAGCACAGGTAGTGCCACAGCGCGCGCTCCGCCGCCGGGGTCGCGCCGAGCAGCCAGTCGACTCGCGCGGTGTTGTAGGGCTGCTTGTGGTGCCAGTTGTCGTCCGACTCGTACGACACCATGCCCTCGACCTCGCCGGACGCGGACCGGTACACCGCGTAGAACGGCTCGGTCCAGTCGTCGTCGAAGCGGACGGTCCCGGTGCGCAGCTGCCACCACAGGTCGGTGCGGCTGACCGCGCCCGGTGTGCCGCGGCGGACGCGTTCGTGCAGCTCGGGGCCGAGCTTGCGGATCTCCTCGCCGTCAACGAGGTCGATCCGGCCGCTGTCCTCCGGGCGCGACCAGCGCGGGTCCAGGCCACTGCGCGGGACCTCGACCTTCCACTCGGTCAGCGTGGTCGCCGGGCCGAATCCGTAGCGGCCGTAGATCGGGTACTCCGCGGCGATCAGCGTGGCGACGACGTCTCCGCGGTCCTTCGCCGCGGCGAGGTCCTGGCTCATCATGCGGGTGAGCAGGCCGCGGCGGCGGTGGGTGGGGCTGACCGTGACGTTCGAGACGGCGTCGGCGGGGACCGGGGCTCCGCCGACGGCCGTGAGCTCCTGCGCGAAGGAGCGGAACGTGGCCACGCAGCGCGGGCCGTCGAAGGCGCCCAGGAGTCTGCCGGGTACGAACTGCCCGCGGCGGGCTTCCAGGTGGGCTTCCGTGAGGGTGGGTGATTGCAGGAAGCCGGTCTTCAGTGCGCGGTGCCAGTCGGCGAGCTCGGATTCGGTTATGGGGCGGACTTCGACGGGGTCGGTCATGCGTTCACGGTATGGGGGTGCCCGGGGTGGTGCCGAGTGGTTTTCGGGTGCGGGCCGGTGGGGGCTTGTCGCGCAGTTCCTCCCCCAGCCTTCGGCCGGGGGTGCCCCCAGCGCCCCTTTCGGGGCGCGCCATCACCTACGTCAGCAGGTCGTCGACCTGGGCTTCGCCCTCTCGGTATCTGCGGGTGATCTCCGCACTCGAACCGTCCGCCGTGCGCTGCAGGTGCTGCCGCCGCCTCGACACCTCCTGTTCGTAGCGGACCAGGCGGCCCATCGCGGTGGTCAGTTCCGGGTCCGTGCGGGCCTGGAGGTCGGAGAGTTCGACCTCGGCCAGCATCTCGGCGGCCAGGCGGCCGTACTCCTCGCTGTGCGGAGTGCCCAGGGTGACGTGCCGGGCCGACTGGCGGTGGCGGGCCGGGGCGTCCGTGAGGATCTCCGGGAGGCGGTCCACCACCGAGGCCGCGCCGGCCGGGGAGCGGCGGGCCAGTTCCGCCCGCAGGATGTCGATACGGCCCTGGAGCAGCCGCCGTACGTAGCTCAGGTCCGCCTCGTCGCGCTGCGCGTCCCGGCGCAGGACGCGCAGCTCGGCCAGGCTCAGGCGGGTCAGGTCGTGCTCCGGCGGCTCCGGGGGCAGCGGGGTGCCCTGGCCGCGCTGTGCGGGCGGCCTGGGCAGACTCGGCACGCCCTGCGCGCCCTGCACCTTCAGTCGCCCGGTACTCGGTGTGCTCATACGCCTCTACCGTCCCCTCGACCGGCGTGTGGAAGCATGGTGCCACCCCAAGTGCTCCCGCGCGCCCGGCGCGTTGTCC
>NZ_JBEYFC010000115.1:0-21416 GCF_040634175.1 Streptomyces sp. NPDC007162 | reverse complement strand
TGCAGCACTGGCTGGGCGCCGAGGGCATGCCGCGCCGGTACGCCGACTACCTGGCGGCCGACGGCTTCACCACCCTGAACACCATCTCGTCGATCGCCTCCTTCCTGCTCGGCCTGTCGATCCTGCCGTTCCTCTACAACGTGTGGAAGACCGCCCGCTACGGCAAGCCGGTCGGCGTCGACGACCCGTGGGGTTACGGCCGTTCGCTGGAGTGGGCGACCTCCTGCCCGCCGCCGCGGCACAACTTCGTCACGCTGCCCCGGATCCGCTCCGAGTCCCCGGCGTTCGACCTGCACCACCCGGACATCGCCATGGCCGAGGCCGAGGCCAGCAGGCTCCACACATGACCGATGCGGGACGCAGCGTGGGCGCGCCGGGAACCGGCGGAGACCTCGCCGACCAGGCCGAGGGGTACTTGCTGTGGCAGGCCAGGATCGCCGAGGCGGAACGGCTGGCGCGGGACTTCACCGCACGCATGGACTGGCTGACCACGTCCCAGCGCGCCGAGGTCGAACGCCACCACGTCGAGGACAGTCTGCGCCGAGCGCGGCAGGACCTCGAAAGGGTCGCCGCCCGGTGCCGGTCCCTGCGCGGCGAGTACGAGCGGCGGTACCGCTCGCTGCGCGTGCGCTGTGCGGGATGGACGGTGGCCGTCTGCGCCGGTGCGGTTCTTCTGGCGGCCGTGTTCCTGGTCCGCTGACGGGGGAACCGACACGCGGGCACGCGAGCGTCGGCGCGGCGAGCGGATCACGGCGGGGCGCCTGCCGCGGCACTAGAGGTCGTCCGAGACGCCGAGGCCGGTGAGGGCGCCCACCGGATCCAGGTCCGGGGTGCCTCTGGGCCACCAGTCGTCGTGGCCCGGTTCGGACTCGTAGGCGTACCACAGGCCGTCCCGGCCCAGGCGGAGCTGGACGTGACCGCCGGGGTGCGTGAGGTGGTTGTGCCAGGGGCGGAACGCCGGCAGGTCGGCGGCGAGGAGCAGCGGCCGGGCCCGGTCGAAGCGGCCGGCCGGCGGGTCCCAGGGCTCCTCCAGTACGGCCAGGCCGTCCGGGCCGCCCTGCCGCCAGGCCGCGACCGCGCGCGCCAGGTCGCCCGGAGTGCGGCCCACGGCGTCCGCGAGCGACGCGTAGAGGGCGCGCGTGGACGCGGTCAGGCCGGACCCCGGCCGGGCGGCGGCGAGCCGTACCGCGTCCTGCCAGAGCGTCAGTTCGCCGACCGGGTCGCGTCCGGTGGCGAGCAGGGCGTGCGCGCGGGCCGCCGCGTCGGTGGCCAGCTGGTCCAGTGCGAACGGGTCCGGGCCGCCCGGCACGCCCGGATAGACCGGGGGCTGCTCCGGGTGAGCCGGGAGCGGCAACAGCGGCGGCAGCGGCGGGAGCTGCCGGGGGACGAGGACCTCGGTGGCCCGGACGCCGGGCAGGGACACCGGCCGCCGCTCCCGGGCCACGCGGGCGGCGTTGCGCCGGGACAGGGCTTCGAGCAGGGCCCGTTCGCCACGGCCGCGCAGCAGGAGCAGCACGAACGGGTCGGCGTCCAGCAGCCGTGCGGTCTGGTAGCAGAGGGCGGCCGCGTGTTTGCAGGGGTGGCCGAAGTCGGGGCAGCTGCACCGCGGTTCGAGTTCACCGGCGCCGGGCAGCAACGGGACCCCGCTGTCGGCGAGGGTCTGCGGCAGCTCCTTGTCGAGGAGGGCCGCGATGTCCCCGGGCCGGTCGGCGGCCGCCTCCAGGAACCGCTCCCACTCCTCCTCGTCGAAGGTACGCAGCCTCAGCTGCACGCGGTACGGCCGGGGCCGGCTTCCCTGGACGTACGCCAGGACAGCTCCGGGGGTCACGGTGATGGCGTCCACCTGGCCCCGCTCGGCGTAACTCCGCCCCCGGGCCAGCCGCTTGACGTCCAACGCCCCCTCCTCCAGCGCCCGCACCCAGGCGTTGCCCCACCAGGTCTCGGCGAACTCGCAGGAGGTACCGCAGGCACGGGACGGGAGGGAGGGGAGGGCGGGGAACGTACGGCGGAGTTCGGTGTCGCGATGGGGGGTGGCCATGGTGCGCGGGAGCCGGGGGGCGCCCGGGTCCGGGCGATCGGGGGCCGGGGCGGACGTGGATGCGGAGCCGGCGGTGTCGGCGGGCGTCTTGCGGCTGGCCTCCGGCGTCCGGTGGTCGGGGGCGGGGACGGAGGTGTCCGGCTCCGGGGGGTACGGGGTGGCCACGGCGGACGGGGGCTCGGGCTCGGCCTCGTCCCCGAAGGGGCGCTCGGGGTCGTCGGTGTGCGGCATGCGGAACGCCGTTGCCAGGAACTGTTTCAGGTCGCGGGCGGTGCGGGTGGGCTCCGTGGCCGTCGCCGCGGGCGGTGCCGGAACCCGGTGTGACGCCCGGGCCGGGCGCCCTTCCGCCGCCTCCGCCGCGGCTTCTCCGGCGCGCCGCGCCTCGGCGCGCGCCGCCCGCAGCGCCTCCCGGGCGACGTCACCGGGACGGCCGGCCCGGCGGTCGACGGTCGCACGGTCGACGGACGGGACCCCAGTCCCGGTGTCGCCCTCGGGTTCGGCCTCCCGCCGCCCCGCCTCCTTCGCCGCGGCAGCCGTCCGCAGCGCACGGCGCACGGCGTCGCCCGGCCGGGTGGTCCGCCGCTCCGGTACGGCCCCGTCCGGCGCGTCCGGCACCGCGGAGGCAGCCGGTTCCTCCGCCTCGGCCGGGGCCGCCCCGTCGGCGACGGGCTCCACCCCGCGGTCCCGTGCCGCTCGCAGCGCCCGGCGGGCCGCGTCGCCCGGCCGCTGCCCGTCCTCGCTCATGACGTCCTCCGCAACGACACCAGGTCGGACAGCTCACGGTCCGTCAGTTCGGTCAGGGCCGCCTCGCCGGTGCCGAGGATCGCGTCGGCGAGGGCCCGCTTGGACTCCAGCATCTCCGCGATGCGGTCCTCCACCGTGCCCTCGGTGACCAGCCGGTGGACCTGGACGGGCTGGGTCTGCCCGATGCGGTACGCGCGGTCCGTGGCCTGTTCCTCCACCGCCGGGTTCCACCAGCGGTCGAAGTGGACGACATGGCCGGCGCGGGTGAGGTTGAGCCCGGTGCCCGCGGCCTTCAGCGACAGCACCAGGACGGGGGTGGCGCCCGCCTGGAAGCGGTCCACCATGCGCTCCCGCTCGGGTACCGGCGTACCGCCGTGCAGCAGGTCGACCGGGACCGCGCGGGCCTGGAGGTGCGCGGTGATCAGGCGCGCCATGCCGACGTACTGGGTGAAGACGAGCGCCGATCCGTCCTCGGCGAGCACGGTGTCCAGCAGTTCGTCGAGCAGGGTGAGTTTCCCGGAGCGGGCGGCGAGGCCGTCGACGCGGGCCTCCTCCTTCAGGTACAGCGCGGGATGGTCGCAGATCTGCTTCAGGGCGCCGAGGAGCTTGAGCACCAGGCCCCGGCGGGCGATGCCCTCGGCCGTCTCGATGACGAGCAGCGACTCGCGGACCACCGCCTCGTAGAGCGCGGCCTGTTCGCGGGTGAGCGGGACCGGGTGGTCGGTCTCCGTCTTCGGCGGGAGTTCGGGGACGATCCCGGGGTCGGACTTCTTGCGGCGCAGCAGGAAGGGGCGGACGAGTCGGGCCAGTCGGGCCACGGCCTCGTCGTCCTCGCCGTTCTCCACGGCGCGCGCGTGCCGGGCCCGGAAGGACTTCAGCGGGCCGAGGAGTCCGGGGGTGGTCCAGTCGAGCAGGGCCCACAGTTCGGAGAGGTTGTTCTCCACGGGGGTGCCGGTGAGGGCCACCCGGGCGGGGGACGGGATGGTGCGCAGGGCCTTGGCGGTGGCCGAGTAGGGGTTCTTGACGTGCTGTGCCTCGTCGGCGACGACCATGCCCCAGGGCTGTTCGGCGAGGCGGTCGGCGGCGGCGCGCATGGTGCCGTAGGTGGTGAGGACGAAGCCGCCGTCGAGGCCGTCCAGGGTGCGCTCGGGACCGTGGAAGCGGCGGACCGGGACGCCGGGCGCGAACCGGGTGATCTCCCGCTGCCAGTTGCCGAGCAGCGAGGCCGGGCAGACCACCAGGGTCGGTTCGGTGCGAGCCCGCTTCAGGTGCAGGGCGATGACGGTGATGGTCTTGCCGAGGCCCATGTCGTCGGCGAGGCAGCCGCCGAGCCCGAGGGAGGTCATGAGGTCGAGCCAGGCCAGGCCGCGCAGTTGGTAGTCGCGCAGGGTGGCGTGCAGGCCGGCGGGCGGCTCGGCGGGGTGGACGCCGGCCGTGAGGCGGTCGCGCAGGGCCGCGAGAACGCCGACGGGGACCGTCTCCACGGTCTCGCCGTCCACCTCGGCCTCGCCGGTCAGCGCCATGGACAGCGCGTCGACCGGGTCGAGCAGGCCCAGTTCGCGTCTGCGGGCCTTGCGCACGAGCGCCGGGTCGACCAGCACCCAGCGGTCCCGCAGGCGTACGACGGGGCGGTGGGCCTCGGCGAGGGCGTCCATCTCGGCCTCGCTGAGCGGGTCCCCGCCGAGCGCCAGCTGCCAGCGGAACTGGAGGAGTTCCTCCCCCTCGAAGAAGCCGGTGCCGTCGGTGGCGGAGCCGGGGGCGGTCCTGACGACCGCGGCGGCGGTCAGGTCCTGTGCCAGGTCCCGGGGCCAGTGCACGGCGACCCCGGCCGTCGCGAGCCGGGTCGCGGCCGCTCCGAGCAGTTCGCCCAGCTCCTCCTCGGTGAGCGCGAGGACGTCCGGCACGTCCTGTTCCGAAAGCCGGTCCAGGGGCGGCCACACCCGCGCGGCGCGGCGCACGGCCAGCGCCGCGTCCACGCGCGCGCGGGGGCCGAAGGCCGCGTCGGACTGCCCGGCCCACAGCGCCGCCGCGTCGGTCAGCAGGGTCGGGTCGGCCAGGCTGTGCACCTGGACGATCGCCGCGCCCGCGCGGTGCGCGCCCTCGCCGTCGTCGAACAGGTCGGAGGCCGACAGGTCCAGGCGCAGGGAGATCCGCACCCCGGCGTCCATGCCGGCGGCGACCTCCGCGGCCCATTCCTGGGCGTCGGGCAGCCGCTGGGCCTCGCGCGCGGCGAACGGCCGGCCCGAGGTGTGGGGTGCGGCCGGAGTACGGGGCAGGGTGTCCGCGACCGCGTCGAGGAAGGAGCGGATCAGCGCCTCCGGCTGGGGCAGCAGGAGGGGGCCCGCCCCGGGCAGCGGGACGGCGTGGCCCTCGGCGGGCAGGGCGGCGGCCACCGCGCGCAGGTGGGCGATGTCGGCGGGCTCCAGGGGTCCGGCCCGCCAGGCGTCGTGTCCCGCCGGGGTCAGGCCGGGCAGCAGCCGGCCCCGGGCGGCGAGCCGCAGCGCGTGCTGGGCGGCCGCTCCCCAGCAGGCGGTGGCGGGGTGGGCGGCCGGGTCGCGGCGGGCGCTGACCAGCAGCGGGAGGGCCTCGCCGACCGGCAGGGTGAGCGCGGGCACCTGCCTGCGGCGGACACCGGCGCCGTGCCGTCGCACGACGGTCAGCTCCTCGCTGTCACCGGGCAGGGGGCCGCCCTCGGGGTCCCAGAAGGCGACCCGGCCCTGGCGGGGAAGGTCGGCGGGCAGATAGACCGCCGCGAGGCGCACGGGCACGTCCTGGTGCGTCCCGGCGACCGTGCCGCTCATACGTTCTGCCACCTCCCGCCCGCGCGTCGGATCAGATGTCTCCGACTGTACGGGCGGGGTCTGACAATCGGTCCCGGCGACCGGCCGGGGCCGGCCGTCACGGCACGGTGCGCGAGACGACGTAGACCATCGGGAATTCGGGGTCGGCCGTGTTCACCACCACGTCCTGGGTGGGCGCCGGGTTCTTCTGGGTGTGTGTGAGACCCGACCAGGGTCCGGCGCCGGTGAACTTCCAGCCGGTGATCTTCTGGTCCCGGGAGCTGACGCTGATGTCGTTCTTCCTGAGCGCGTCCTGGTTGACGCCCATGCCCTCCAGGAAGCTGTCCAGTCCGGCGCTGTTGGTGCGGAACTGGACGTAGAGACGGCTGGTCTTCCAGTTGTTCGTCTCGTAGTAGGCGATCCTGTCGGCGGGGTGCGGGACCGGCACCTGGTAGAGGCGCCGCTGCACCTTCGAGGGCCAGCCGGCGGTGAGGCCGGTCGCCGAGTACTTGGACTCCTTGTCCTTGCCGCTGTCACGGCTCTGGGCGGCGGAGATCACCAGGTAGCCGGCCGGTACGCCGATGAGCAGCACGATGATGAGCAGCGTGAGCGCCCGGCGGCGGGCCTTGTGGCCCGGGGTCTCCGGCGGGCGGTCCGGTTCGTCCGGGGGCGCCGCCTGGCGGGGCAGCGAAGCGGTCATGCGGTGTCCCGGGTACGGCGGGCCTCCGCGTACCGCTCGTAGCGCTCGTAGCGCTCCACCCGGCGCCGGTTGGCGCGCCGGAACCGGCGGGCGACCAGGCGGGCGAGGTCGGCGGCGCCGACCATGCCGGCCTCGGGGCCGAGCTGGGCACGGGCGATACGGGCCTCGGGGCGGTAGCCGCGGCCGGTCAGCTGGCGTTTGAACGCGTCCCGGGCGGGGCCGATGAGCAGGTCGTCGGCGGCGCTGACGCCACCGCCGATCACGAAGCAGGACGGGTCGAGGGCGGCGGCGAGGTTGGCGATGCCGACGCCGAGCCACTGGCCGATGTCCTGGAGCAGCTCGATGCACATCGCGTCGCCCTCACGGGCCAGCTCGGTGATCATCGGGCCGGTGATGTCGTCGACGTTGCCCTTGACGTGTTCGATGATCCCGTAGGCCACCGGGGAGTCGGCCACCGCCAGCTCCTTGGCCTCCCGGACCAGCGCGTTGCCCGAGCTGTACTGCTCCCAGCAGCCGCGGTTGCCGCACGGGCAGCGGTGGCCGCCGGGTACGACCTGCATATGGCCGAACTCCCCGGCGACGCCGTACTTGCCGCGCTTGACCTGGCCGTCCTCCAGGATCGCGCCGCCGATGCCGGTGCCGAGCGTGATCATGACGAGGTGGTCCTCGCCGCGGCCGGCGCCGAAGCGCCACTCGGCCCAGGCGGCCGCGTTCGCGTCGTTGTCGACGAGGACGGGTACGGCGAGCCGGCCGGCCAGGCGGTCGCGCAGCGGTTCGTTGCGCCAGGACAGGTGGGGGGCGAACAGCACGCGGTTGCGGTCGGCGTCGACCCAGCCGGCCGCGCCGATGCCCACCGCGTGCACGTCGTGCCGGTCGGACAGGTCCAGGACCAGTTCGACGATGGTGTCCTCGACGACCTTCGGACTCTTGGACTTGTCCGGGGTCTCCGTGCGGAGCTTCTCCAGGATGTTGCCGTCGGCGTCCACGACGCCCGCCATGACCTTGGTGCCGCCGATGTCGATGCCGACCGTCGGCACGCGCGGGGCCGTCAGGTGTGACCGGCGTTCCCTGGTGCCGACGGTGCGCAGGACCGGGGCTCGGCGGGAGCCGATGGGGGCGGTGAGGTCGCGGTAGGTGCTCATCGGGCTCGATTGTGCCTCACTGGGAGGGGTGGCGCCGTTCGGGGGAGATAAGGATCGCGGCCGCCTGCCGCCGTCCGCCACCTCACGGTCACATTGTCCGGACATTCGCCGGGGAGGGCGGCGCCGGGGCGACGCTCAGGACCGTACGAGCAGCTGGAACTCGAAGGAGTAGCGGGTCGGCCGGTAAATATGGTCGCCGAACTCGACGGCGCGGCCGGTGTCGTCGTAGGTGGTGCGCTGCATGGTGAGCAGCGGGGCGCCCTCCGGTTCGGCGAGCCGCTCGCCCTCGACGGCGGCGGCGCCGCGCGCGCCGATGGACTGGCGGGCGCTGTGCAGGGTGATCCCGGCGGCCCGCATCAGCCGGTACAGGCCGGTCGCCTCCAGCTGCCCGGTGTCCAGGTCCAGCAGACCGGGCGGCAGGTGGTTGGTGAGGTACGCCATCGGCTCGCCGTGCGCCAGCCGCAGCCGTTCGATCCGCTGCACCTCGGTGCCCTCGGCGATCCCGAGCGCGGCCGCGACTTCGGCGGAGGCGGTGACGACGGTGTTCACCAGCACCTTGGTGGCGGGGCGCTGGCCGGCCGACTCCAGGTCGTCGTAGAGGCTGCTGAGCTCCAGGGGGCGTTTGACCTGGCTGTGCACGACCTGGGTGCCGACGCCCCGGCGGCGCACCAGGAGGCCCTTGTCGACGAGGGACTGGATGGCCTGACGGACCGTCGGGCGGGACAGGCCGAGCCGTGCGGCCAGCTCGATCTCGTTGCCCAGCAGGCTGCCGGGGGTGAGCGAGCCGTGCTCGATGGCCGCCTCCAGCTGCTGGGCCAGCTGGAAGTACAACGGGACCGGGGAGCTCCGGTCCACACTGAGGTCGAGCGTCACGGTCGGGTCCACATCTGGTTTCGGCACGGGCCCGAGCGTATCCCCGTGACGGGTTGACGGGAAGTTGTGTAGTTCGATTGTCCGGACATACGGATTGACAGCGCGCGGGGTGCACCAGCACCTTGTTCCCATGCGCATCGGGGTCATCGGTACGGGCCGCCTCGGCACCGTCCACGCGAACACGCTCAGCCGCAATCGCGAGGTCGGATCGCTGATCCTCACGGACGTGGATCCGGCGCGGGCCCAGGATCTGGCGCACCGCCTCGGGGAGACGGCGGCGCCCGGGACCGACGAGATCTTCAAGTGGGGCGTGGACGCCGTGGTGATCACCACGGCGACCTCGGCCCACGCCGAACTGATCGGTCGGGCAGCACGCTCCGGGCTCCCGGTCTTCTGTGAGAAGCCGATCGCTCTCGACCTGCCGGGCACCCTGCACGCCCTCGCCGAGGTGGAGCGGGCCGGTACGGTCCTGCAGATGGGTTTCCAGCGGCGTTTCGACGCCGGGTACGCGGGCGCCCGGGCGGCGGTGCGCTCGGGCCGGCTCGGGCGGCTGCACACGGTACGGGCGCTGACCTCCGACCAGTCGCCGCCACCGCCCGAGTGGCTGCCGCTGTCGGGCGGACTGTTCCGGGACACGCTGATCCACGACTTCGACGTGCTGCGCTGGGTGACCGGCCGCGAGGTCGTCGACGTGTACGCGACCGGCTCGGACGCGGGTCCCGCGATGTTCCGCGAGGCAGGCGACGTGGACACCGGCTCGGCGCTGCTCACCCTGGACGACGGCACACTGGCCACGGCCACCGCGACCCGGCTGAACGGCGCCGGGTACGACGTGCGCATGGAGCTGGCCGGGGAGCGGGACACCGTAGTGGTCGGGCTGGACGACCGAACGCCGGTGGCCTCGACCGAGCCGACCGGGCCGCCGCCCGCGGACAAGCCGTGGCCGGGATTCCTGGAGCGGTTCGGGCCCGCCTACGAGGCCGAGCTGTGCGCCTTCGTCGACGTGGTGCGCGGCACGCGGGACAACCCCTGCGACGGGCGCGAGGCGCTCCAGGCGCTGCGGGTCGCGGAGGCCTGCGAGGTGTCACGGCACGAGCGAAGGCCGGTGGCGCTCGCGGAGATCCCGGACCGGCTCGGCTGACCGCCGTCGCCTACCAACGGACGGGCAGCCGCCGCACCCCTCTCATCAGCGTCCCGGGCAGCCACTCCCCCGGCTGCCCGTCCAGCGCCAGGTCCGGGGCCCGCTCCAGCAGGGAGCGCAGGGCGATGCGGCCCTCCAGGCGGGCCAGGGGCGCGCCCAGGCAGTAGTGGATGCCGTGGCCGAAGGCGAGGTGGCCACGGCTGTCGCGGCGGATGTCGAAGCGGTCCGGTTCGGCATAGCGGGCGCCGTCGCGGTCGGCCGCGGTCAGGCCGATCATCACCGGGTCGCCCGGGGCGATGGCGGTGCCGGCGATCTCCAGAGGCTCGGCGGCGTACCGGTACGTCGCGTTCTCCACCGGCCCCTCCCAGCGCAGGATCTCCTCGACCGTGCCGTCCAGGAGGGTCATGTCGGCGCGCAGGGCGGCGAGTTGGTCCGGGTGGGTGAGCAGGGCGAGGACGCCGTTGCCGATCAGGTTGACGGTGGTCTCGTGGCCGGCGATCAGCAGTACGAAGGCCATGCCGCGCAGTTCGCCGACGGTGAGCCGGTCGCCGTCCTCGGCGGTGGTGCGCAGCAGGTCGCTGAGCAGGTCTCCGCTCGGGCCCGCGCACCGCTTGTCCTCGATCAGCTCCGCCAGGTAGTCCGCGAGCGCGGCGAACGCGGCGTACTCGCTGCCCGGGCGGCTGGACGTGACCGCCTCGTTGGAGAGCTTGCGGAAGCGGGCGCGGTCCAGTTCGGGGACGCCGAGCAGCTCGCTGATCACCGTGATGGGCAGCGGGTAGGCGAGGGCGTCGAGGAGGTCGGCGCGACCGCGCGGAAGCATCTCGGCGAGCAGCCGGTCGGTGATCTCCTGGATCCTCGGCTCCAGTGCCGCCACCCGGCGGGCGGTGAACGCGCGGGTGACGAGGGAGCGCAGTCTGGTGTGCTGCGGCGGGTCCGCGGCCAGCAGGTGCTTGCCGATCAGTTCCTCGTCGAGGAACGTGAACCCGGTTTTCGCGGTGTCCTTGGCCAGCCCCGGGTCGGCGAGCGCGGCGCGTGCCTCCTCGTACCCCACGACCAGCCAGGTCTCGTGGTAGTGGCCATCAGGCAACGGCCATCGCACCCGGTGCACCGGGCCGCGCTCGCGCAGGTGCGCGTACACCGTGTGCGGGTCCGTGCGCAGTGTCTCGCCGTACTGACCGAGGTCGGTCACCTGCATGTCGTCGTCCCCCTTCAGGCGGTCCCCGAGGCCGTCCCGTACCGGGAGAACGCGCGGGGCTCCCGGTTGGTGCCCCTGTTCCCGCGATCCGGACGCGGTTGTCGAGGCCGAGCCTGGTCCCGTTCCGCCCGCCACCAGGGTGCTCCCCCAGGCGGGGAAGACCTGCGGAAAGCGCGATGCCTGCCTGCGCGGTTTCTCTGCCGGCAGGCGAGGACCATGGGCGTCGGCGGTCCGGGCGCACACGGCGTCCGGATCGCTCGCCTGATCGGTGCGGTGCCCGTCATCGCCGTGGATCCGCTGCCCGCGGCCAGGGAACGCGCCCTCGCTTTCGGTGCCGACCTCCCGCTCGACCCCGGCGCACCGGACTTCGCCGACGCCGTGAGCGAGGCGACCGGTGGGCAGGGACGGCTGAAGCCGGCTCCTCTCAGCAGGCACCTGGGATCGATGCGTCTAGGCTGGCGCGGTGACTGATGAGCAGGAGCGGGTGCAGCCGTCGGGAGTGTGGGCCACGGCGGTGGGAGTGGCCAGGGTGCGGGCGCTGGAGACCCAGCGGGAGAACGCGCTGTTCCGCGATCCCCTGGCACAGGCCTTCGCCGCCGCCGGCGGCCTGTGGCCAGCCCCGCCGCCGCTGCCCGATGACGAGGCCGTCCGACGCCGCCGGCTCGCCGTGTCGTTCTCCATCGTCATCAGGACGAAGTTCCTCGACGACCTGTTGCAGGAGGCCTCCGCGTCCGGGGTCCGGCAGGTCGTGCTGCTCGGCGCCGGCATGGACAGCCGGGCCTTCCGGATGGACTGGCCCGCGGGCACCCGGCTGTTCGAGGTCGACACCGCCGCCCCACTGGACTTCAAGGCTTCGGTGCTGCGCCAGGAGAGGGCCGTCGCACGCTGCGAGCGGATCACCGTCGCGGTGGATCTGCGTGAGGACTGGCCAGGCGCGCTGGCCGCCGCAGGGCACGACCCGGCCGTGCCGACCGCGTGGATCGCCGAAGGACTGCTGATCTATCTGCCCGAGGACGCGGTGGAACTGCTGCTGGCCCGGATCAGCGCGCACTCGGAGGCAGGCAGTTGGATGGGGCTGACGCTGGGCTCGCGCGGCGTGATCGAGCGCTTCGCAGCGGACGCCGTGCCGGGATCGGCGGCGTCCATGTGGGTCTCGGAGATGCCCGACGACCCGGTGGGCTGGCTGGCCGGGCACGGCTGGGAGGCCGACAGCCACACCCTGCGTGAGCGCGCTGCCGCATACGGCCGCCCGATCAGCACCCCGCCGCAGCGCGAGGAGCGGCCCGGCGGACTGATCTCGGCGGTCCGCCGGTAGAGCGCCTCCCGGTTCCCTTGGTGATCGGATCCAAGGGGGCCTGATGAGTGGAGCCAGGTTCGTGCGCGCACTGATCTTCACTCGTGAGTGGCGTGTCTGCTTGCTCGTGGGTGTTGTCGAGCTGGTGTGACCCCTGAGGAGAAGACCGAGGTCCGGGAGGACTTTGAGGCTTTCGCAGCGGGGGGTTGTTCGACTCGAGCCGTGCCGAGACGCCGGGTAGTACGAGCACTCGCCGCCGACCGGACGGGTCTCCACGAGCACCGAGGACAGGCCGGAGATCTGGCTCGCGTACTGTGCGGCGTTCTCGCCCGCCGCGGCACCGCCGAGGACGATCACGTCCCGCCCGCCCGACGGGCGGGGGCCGGTGTCAGAGGTCCAGGACGACGTCCTGTGCGGGTCTGCTGCAGCAGACGAGGATGTTGCCCTCGCCCGGTGGTTCGACCGGGTCCGGGGAGTAGTCGACGGCCCCGGACATCAGGGCGAGTTCACAGGTGTGGCAGACGCCGGTGCGGCACGACCACTGAACCGGGACGTCGCATGCTTCCGCGAGTTCCAGCAGGGAGCTCCGGTCGTCGTTCCACGCGACGGTCAGTGCGCTGCGGGCGAAGGAGACGGCGGGACCGGTACCCGGGGCGCCCTCGGGTGGGTGCGGCGCCCTCACCGACGGCGTGCCCTTGATCCCCGGTGTGAGGGAGGGGCCGCCGCTGAAGTTCTCGGTGTGCACGCGGGAGGCCCGCAGGCCCGCCTCGACCAGCGCGTCGGTCATGCGGTCCATGAAGGCCGCCGGCCCGCAGACGTAGGCGTCGGCATCCGTGGGCAGGCCCAGCGCGAGGATCCGCTCGCCGGAGATACGGCCCGCTTCCGAGTAGTCCCTGCCGCGCTCGTCGGCGGGCTCGGGTCTGCTGTAGTAGACGACCGACCGCGCGTCGGCCATGAGTGCCACCAGGTCACGGACCTCCTGGGCGAAGGGATGCTCGCGGCCGTTGCGGGCGGCGTGCAGCCACCACACCTGCCTGCCGGAGCCGGCGTCCGCCAGCGCGTGCAGCATGGCGAGCACGGGCGTCGCCCCGATGCCGGCGGACACCAGCACGACCGGCGTGTCACCGCGGGGCAGGTAGAAGGTGCCACGCGGCGCGGCGGACTCCAGGCTGTCCCCGGCCCGGACGTGTGTGCGCACGTAGGTGCTCGCCAGGCCGTGGGGTTCCGCCTTCACACTGATCCGGTAGGTGCCCGTGCCGGGCCGCCCCGACAGCGAATAGCTGCGGATCAGGGGCGCCTTCTCCTCCGCCGTGCGCAATTTCACGGTCAGGAACTGTCCCGGCAGCGCGGCGGGCAGGGCCGAGCCGTCAGCCGCGGCCAGCCGCAGGGAAAGCACGTTCTCGCTCTCGGGGCGGACGTCCGTGACCTTCAGCGGACGGAAGCCGCGCCATGCCGGGGGCGGAACGCCGGCCGCAACGGTCAGGCCGGCGCTGCCGGACGACACGGCCGCGCCCTGGTCGAACTGTTCGAGCAGGGCGCGCATCGAGCCCTGCCAGCCCGGGCTCAGAGCCGGTATGCGCAGGGCGCGCCGTACCTGGTCGGGAGTGTGACCCGACAGGTAAAGGACGGAGTCGATCTCTTCGACGGTCATGGCCTCCGGACCGGTGGCGACCTTCACGATCTCCTGCCCCGCCTCCACCTCACCCTCTTCGATGACCCGCAGGTAGAAGCCGGGCCGATGGCGGGCCACCAACAGCGCCGCCATGCGCGGTTCCGCCAGGCGCATACCCACCCGGTAGCAGGTCACCCGCGGCTGCGAGACCTCCAGAAGAACTCCGCCCACCCGGTACCGGTCGCCGATGCACACTTCGTCGTCGGGGAGCCCGTCGACCGTGAAATTCTCCCCGAAGCTGCCCGGCGTCAGGTCGTCCCGACCCAGTTCCCCGGACCAGAAGCGGTAGGAGTCGAGTTGGTACACCAGCACGGCCCGCATTTCCCCGCCGTGTCCGCCCAGGTCGCCCTGACCGTCTCCGTCGATGTTCAGCCGCCTCACCATCCGCGGCCCGGCCACAGGCTGCTTGTGCACCCCGGTGTGCACGGTCCTGCCGTGCCAGGAGACGTCTTTCGGCATCCCCACGTTGACTGACATCAAGGTGGCCACCGCTCGCCCTCCTCGTCCACCCTCAGCCGGTCACACGGCCGAGGAATCCGTGGGTGTAACCGCTTCGCACCGTCCGGCCCGAAGATCTCGTCGCGCTCACCCCGGACGGCCGGCAGTGGCACCTGGCTGGCGCGAAAGCACTCATGGAGGTGCGGGGCCTGTCCAGCAGGGTCTGGTCGTGCAGCCAGTTGGACCGGGTGATGCCGCGTACGGAAACAGATCGTCCCAGAAGGTTTTGGCGAAGCCCTCCAGTGATGGCGGCCAGATGATCAAACGTGTAGGTGAATTCACCGGCCTGGGGCATGGACGACTGCCCGTATCCGACATGGTCGGCGGCGATCACGTGATAGCGGTCGGCGAGGCCGGGAATGAGGTGTCGGAACATGTGCGAACTGCTGGGGAATCCATGCAGCACGATGGCCTCCTCCGGCGGTCACCCCGAGCGACGATGAACTACGCGGTGGTGCGCCTGGATGCGACATTCGATTTCACACTAGACCCGGCCGTCCACGAGAGCCACCTCCGCACTGGCGGTCTTTCCGAACGGGACGCAGCCTGGAATGAATGGGGTCCGGAAGTGATCCGTTCCTCTACCAACTGGGCCCGGAAGTACACGGCGGAGGATGGATTCAGGGCAACGCGGGAACACACGACAGGCTGGTGCGGGAACTGGCGGTAGGCGCGCGGACGGCGGTTGCCTGCGTCGAGTACGACCGCTCTCCGGAGGTTTCGTGCACCAGTCGCTGTACTGTCCGGTCACTGACGCGGCTCAGGACACCGCGAGCTACCGGGAGTTCGCCGACGGCCCGCAGGGCGGGGGACGTGGAGGCGGCGCTGGAGGACGGACAGAAGGGCGTCGGCGGCGTCGATGCAGGTGGTCAATGACAACTCCGCAGATTCTCACCCCGCGTGCGTCGAGAACAGTCCGCCCGTCGGGCCCTGCTTGTCGCCTCCCTGGGCCTTCTTCAGGGCGTTGGCGAGGCTCTCGATGGTCAGGGACTGCAGGATCACCCGGCCGCTGCCCTCCAGGGTGGCCAGGGAGAGGCCCTCGCCGCCGAAGACGGCGTTCATGAGGCCCTGGCGGTTGAGGCCGCCGACGCGCTGGACGCCGTACTGGATGCCCTCCTCGAAGGCGACGACGCAGCCCGTGTCGACCTCGATACGGCCGCCGAAGTCGGCGGGGTCGAGGTCGATGAAGTTGCCCGCGCCGGCGATGATCACCGTGCCGCGGCCGGTGAACTTCTCCAGGACGAAGCCCTCGCCGCCGCTCATGCCGGTGCGGCCGCCCGCGAACGCGATGCCGAACTCCACGGTGGACTCGGCGGCGACGAACGCGTCCTTCTCCGCGAACCACGCGCGCGTGCCGTCGAGTTCCAGAGCGCGCATCTCGCCGGGGAGCACACCCGCGAAGCCGACCGTGCCCTCGCCGCCCTGGGAGGTGAAGTACTGGAACGCCAGTGACTCGCCGGCGAGCATGCGCTGGCCGACCTGCATGGCGGTGCCCATGGCCTGGCGCAGCATGCCGCCCATGCCGCCGCCGCCCTGCGGCTGGCCGCCGTTGCCCGACGGGCCGCTCAGCCGCGTCTCCATGGTCACGTTGGTCGTCTTGAACAGGAACTTGCCGGCCTCGCAGTAGACGGTCTGGCCGGGATGCAGGTTGACGACCGCCATCTGCATGGCGTTGCCGACGATCTCTTGCTGAAGGGTCACGGGAGAAGAACGTAGCCGACGGCCCGCCGGTTCCCCTCAGCCGGTCAGGACAGTTCGCGGAGCCTGGTGGAGAGCGCCGCCGCTCCCGCTTCCGTCGGGGACCCGAACAACCGCAGCCGCGAGATGCCGCCGTCCGGGAAGATGTCCACGCGCGCGTGCGTGCCGACGGCGGGAGCCGGGAGCACGAAGCGGTGGTTCGTGTCCGGCTGGAGGCGGGTGCGGGGGAGGATCTCGCGCCACTCACCGTCCTCGCCGTCCTTCACCGACACCGACGCCCAGCCCGCGCTGTTGCCCTTCAGGTACGCCGTGTCGATCTCCAGGGCGCGGATCTGGGACTGGGCCACCAGCCGGTAGCGGATCCAGTCGTGGCCCCGGTCGCGGCGGCGGCGCGTCTCCCAGCCGTCGTCCATCTTGTGCGACCGCCCCGGCTGGATGGTGTTGGTGGCCGGCGAGTAGAAGCGGTTCGAGGCGTCCTCGACCCGGCCCCCGTTCTCCAGGGCCACCACGTCGAAGGTGCCCAGCGCCGCCAGCCAGAGCGGGTCGGGTACGACCTCGCCGTACACGCGCAGGCGTGCGATACCGCCGTCGGGGTGCTGGTTGACCCGCAGGTGCGTGAAGCGCTGCTCCAGGGACACCGCGAAGCCGTTCGCCGCGTGGCCGCCGACCGGCGTGCGGGGCACCAGTGTGGTCCACTTCACGTCGTCGCCGAGGAGTTCGCCGGGTGCCGGCGAGCCGGCGGCCGATGTGCCCTCGACGGACACCGCCTGGGGGTAGTTCCCGCGGAAGTGGGCCGTGTCGACGACGATCCCGCGGACGACGCCGGGGGCCCCGAGGCGTACCAGCGCCCAGTCGTGGTCCTCGTCCGTCGGCCAGGGGTGTTCGGCCGAGACACCGCGCCGGCGGCGGGTCTCCCAGCCGTCCATGATCTTGCCCTTGTGCCCGAAGTGCTCGGGGTCGAACTCGGCGCGCCCGGCCACCAGCAGGTTCTCCCGCTGGGCGAAGAACTCGTCGTTGGCGGCGACGACTCCGGCGCCGAGCTGCCGTCCGGCGAGGTTCACGTACTGGGTGAAGGGGAAGTCGGCAGTGCGGTAGTCCGCGTACGGGTCGCCGCCGGAGTAGGGGTGCGCGTCGCCGGTGAAGGTCGGGATCGCCGTCAAAGAAGGTCTTCCTCTCGGGAGTCGGCCGGTACGGGTGCGGGAGCGGGCGGAAGGTCAGGGGGTGCGGGTGAGGAGCCGGCCCCGCGGGGCCGTGAACGCGCCGTCCGCGACGATGCGTTCGCCGCGCAGCCAGGTGGACCTCACGACCCCGTACAGCGTCTTGCCCGCGTACGCGGTGACGCGGTTGCGGTGCTGGAGTCCGGCCGGGTCCACGGTGAAGGTCCGGTCGGGCGCGAGGACCGCGAAGTCCGCGTCCCGGCCCACCGCGATGGCGCCCTTGCGGCCGTCGAGGCCGACGAGCGCCGCGGTACGCGCGGACATCCAGCGGACCACGTCCTCAAGACCGTGGCCACGCCCGCGGGCCTCGGTCCACACCGCGGCGAGGCTGAGCTGGAGGCCGGAGATACCGCCCCAGGCCGTCGCGAAGTCGGCGGTCTTCAGGTCGGCCGTGGACGGCGAGTGGTCGGTGACCACGCAGTCGATCGTGCCGTCGGCGAGCGCCTGCCAGAGCAGGTCCTGGTTGGCCGCCTCCCGGATGGGTGGGCAGCACTTGAACTCGCTGGCGCCGTCCGGGACCTCCTCCGCGGTGAGGGTGAGGTAGTGCGGGCAGGTCTCGACCGTGATCCGTACGCCGTCCCGCTTGGCCTCGGCGATCAACGGCAGGGCGTCGGAGGAGGACAGGTGCAGGACGTGCACGCGCGCGTCCAGCCGCCTCGCCTGCGCGATCAGCCGGGCGATCGCCGTGTCCTCCGCGTCGCGCGGGCGGGAGGCCAGGAAGTCGGCGTACTTCGGGCCGCCGTGCTGGGGAGCCGCCGCCAGGTGGTGCGGGTCCTCCGCGTGCACGATCAGCAGTCCGTCGAACGAGGTGATCTCCGCCAGCGACCCGGCGAGCCGCTCCTCGTCGAGGTGCGGGAACTCGTCGACGCCGGAGGGTGACAGGAACGCCTTGAAGCCGAAGACGCCGGCCTCGTGGAGCGGACGCAGGTCCTTGACGTTGTCCGGCAGCGCGCCGCCCCAGAAACCGACGTCGACGTGCGCCTTGTCGGCCGCGACGGCCCGCTTCACCCGGAGGTGGTCGACCGTGGTGGTCGGCGGGAGGGAGTTGAGCGGCATGTCGACCAGGGTGGTGATGCCGCCGGCCGCCGCCGCGCGCGTGGCGGTCCAGAAGCCCTCCCACTCGGTGCGGCCCGGGTCGTTGACGTGGACGTGGGTGTCGACCAGGCCGGGCAGCAGGACGTCGTCGCCGAGGTCCTCCAGGCGGGCACCCCGCGGGAGCGGAGCGTCGTACGGCAGTACGGCGGTGATCGTCCCGGCGGACACGGCGACCGAGGCGGCCCGCGTCCCCTCCGGGGTGATGACGCGCGTCGAGCGCAGCACCAGTTCAGCGTCGGACACCTGGACCCCTCTCTCTGCCGCCGTTTTACTTCCGGGAAACGGGATTTACACCCACGTAACGGAATTCAACGTTCTGTTGAAGGAGTCTTCACTCCCGCCCCCGCGCCGTCAAGGGTCCACCGCCCTCCGACGCCCCCGCACGCCTGCTCTGGACGTTTCCACAAAGCGGAATTGCGATTCCAACAGGCAGAACGTAGCTACGTACAACCGGGGAGTCAACCGGTCGCCGGGTAGGCTTCAGCTCTTCCGGTCCGCCTCGAAAGGAACGCGCCGTGCCGACGTCCAGTGCCAGCGCCCACGACTCCGCCAAGTCCAACGGCGGCGGGGTCCAGTCCCTCGAGCGCGCCTTCGATCTGCTGGAGCGGATGGCGGACGCGGGCGGCGAGGTCGGCCTGAGCGAACTGTCCGCGAGCAGCGGGCTGCCGTTGCCGACGATCCACCGGCTGATGCGGACGCTGGTCGCCTGCGGGTACGTACGACAGCAGCCGAACCGGCGGTACGCGCTCGGCCCCCGGCTGATCCGGCTCGGCGAGTCGGCGTCACGGCTGCTGGGCACCTGGGCGCGGCCGTATCTCGCGCGGCTGGTCGAGGAGACCGGGGAGACGGCGAACATGGCACTGCTCGACGGGGACGAGATCGTGTACGTCGCGCAGGTGCCGTCCAAGCACTCGATGCGGATGTTCACGGAGGTGGGGCGGCGGGTGCTGCCGCACTCGACCGGGGTGGGCAAGGCGTTGCTCGCCGGGGTGCCGGACGCGGAGGTGCGGGCGCTGCTCGCGCGCACCGGGATGCCGGCGGCGACCGAGAAGACGATCACCACCGCGGAGGGGTTCCTGAACGCCCTGGCGGAGGTGCGGCGGCTGGGGTTCGCGGTGGACGACAACGAGCAGGAGGTCGGGGTGCGGTGCCTGGCGGTATCGGTGCCCGACTCGCCGACGGCGGCGGCGATTTCGATCTCCGGGCCCGCGGGGCGGGTGACGGAGGCGGCCACGGAGAAGATCGTGCCGGTGCTGCAGCAGGTGGCCGTCGAATTGTCCCGGGCGCTGGCGAGTTCGGGGGCCTGAGAGGCAGGGACGACCGCGTCGCCGGCGGGTGCGGGCCGGGTGTGGTCGAGCGCGCCCGGCGAAGCCGCACCTCGACACCGCCCCGCACCCCTTCGGGACGCCTACGTCCGCGGCGTCTCGCCGAACAGGTCCACCGCCTGGCGGACGCCCGCCAGGCCGTGCGACAACGCGCTCACCGAGCCGATCGCTCCGGCGATCAGTAACAGGGAACGGCGCAGGCGCGGAATCTCCGGGATGCCGCCCATGGTCATCGCCGCCAGGGCCGCCAGTTCGTCCTCGGCTATCGCGCGGTCCGGGAACTCGGCCGGGTGCGCGGCCAGTTCGCGGCGCAGCCTGGACACCGCCGTGCGTAGTTCCGTGATCCTCGGATCCTCGTCGCTGCCGGTCACCGGCCTCTGTCCCAAGCTCCGCAACACAGCTCTCCCCCCTCGCCAGGTGTCCCGCGGCACTGATCGAGCGCCTCGGGACGCGGGTCAGTAAACGCCCTCCCGCAGGGAAAGCGCTACACCGCGGGCCGAAATTCAGCCCCGCGGAACCCGCTCGGCGGCCCGTCGTCGGGTATGCAGGACGCATGACCGACACGCATCACCGGATCGCCGGACTGCTGCTCGCCGCCGGCGGCGGCAGACGGCTCGGCGGGCGGCCCAAGGCACTCCTCACGCACCGGGGGCGGCCGCTGGTTCAGTACGCGGCCGGGGAGCTGCGGGCGGGCGGCTGCGGGCCGGTCCACGTGGTACTGGGGGCCGGCGCGCACGACGTGCGGGAGCGGGCGGCGCTCGACGGCTGCGTGGTCGTGGAGAACCCCGACTGGGCCGAGGGCATGGGGTCCTCACTGCGGGTGGGGCTGGAGTCGCTCGCGGCGGCCGGGGTACCGGCCGTCCTGGTGGCGCTGGTGGACCAGCCGGGGATCGGGGCCGCCGCGGTGGCTCGGGTCGTCGCCGGCTTCCGGGACGAGTCGTCGCTGGTGTCGGCCGCCTACGACGGGGTGCGCGGGCACCCCGTGCTGCTCGGCGCCCGGCACTGGGCCGGGATCACGGCGAGCGCGGCCGGGGACCGGGGCGCCCGCGCCTATCTCCGGGCGCACGCCGAGGCGATCACGCTCGTCGAGTGCGGGGACGTCGCCGAGCCGTACGACATCGACACCGAGGCCGACCTGATCCACCTCGAGTGAACGGGAGGGCACCGAGCGCCACGATCGCTCGACGCAGAGAATCTCGACATCAACAAACCATTGAACTTCCACGATGAGGAAACTAGTATCCACTGTTCAGAAGCTCCCGTGCCCCGCGCGGAGGTGCTTCGCTCCACCCGGAACGACTGGCACCCGGTGCCACCGCTGAAGGAAGTGACAGCTCATGTCCGCACCAGCGCCGTCTGGGCCGGCCATCGTCGACGCCGAGCCCCTGCCCCGGCAGGAGGAGGTCCTCACCGAGGCGGCGCTCGCCTTCGTGGCCGAGCTGCACCGGCGGTTCTCGCCGCGCCGCGCCGAACTCCTCGCCCGCCGCGCCGAGCGCCGCGCCGAGATCGCCCGTACCTCGGCCCTCGACTTCCTCCCCGAGACCGCCGCGATCCGCGCCGACGACTCCTGGCGGGTGGCCCCCTCCCCCGCGGCCCTCGACGACCGACGGGTCGAGATCACCGGCCCCACCGACCGCAAGATGACCATCAACGCCCTCAACTCGGGCGCCCGGATCTGGCTCGCGGACTTCGAGGACGCCTCCGCGCCCACCTGGGAGAACGTCGTCCTGGGGCAGCTGAACCTCATCGACGCCTACACCCGGAACATCGACTTCACGGACCCGGCGAGCGGCAAGTCGTACGCCCTGCGGCCGAACGAGGAGCTGGCGACGGTCGTCATGCGGCCGCGCGGCTGGCATCTGAACGAGCGGCACATCGAGGTCGACGGCGAGCAGGTGCCCGGCGCCTTCGTCGACTTCGGGCTCTACTTCTTCCAC
The DNA here is from genome assembly GCF_040634175.1 of Streptomyces sp. NPDC007162. Lineage (NCBI taxonomy): Bacteria > Bacillati > Actinomycetota > Actinomycetes > Kitasatosporales > Streptomycetaceae > Streptomyces > Streptomyces sp. NPDC007162. The sequence continues at coordinate 67 of NZ_JBEYFC010000115.1, read as the reverse complement.
AACGCGCGGCGGCTGCTCGACCTCGGCAAGGGACCCTACTTCTACCTCCCGAAGACCGAGTCGGCGG
>NZ_JBEYFC010000114.1:0-21473 GCF_040634175.1 Streptomyces sp. NPDC007162 | reverse complement strand
GACGCCGCTGCCGTGGGGGAAGCGCGGCGCGGGCTCGCAGCGGCTCTGGATGACGCTCAAGGACCCGGTGGGCTGGCGGACTCTGTTGTACGACTCCAGGGTCTCCAGGAACAGCGAGGCGGTGATGAGCATCTGGTCGACATAGAGGTGGGCCAGCATCAGCAGGTCGTCGTCGTGCCAGCCCTCGGCCTCGGGGTCCTTGGCCAGCTCCGTCTTGACCTCCTCGGCGAACCGGGCCAGCTGGTCCCGGATCGCCGCCCGCACCGGCTGCACCCCGCCGTGCCGCTCGCGCGCGATGAACCGGACGTGCGCGGGGTGCGCGGCCACGTGGTCGGCGATCAGCCGCACGGCCCGGGTGATGCGCTCGGCGCCGGGGGTGGCCACCGTCGTACGGACCATGGGGTGCAGGCTGCCCAGTGCCTCGTCGACGAGCGCGACACCGAGGTCGGCGGTGGAGCGGAAGTGCCGGTAGAAGGCGGTCGGGGCGACCCCGACGGCCCGGGTGACCTCGCGCAGCCCCAGGCTGCTCAGGCTCTGCTCCTCCAGCAGCCCGAGCGCCGCGTCAAGGAAGGCCTGGCGGGTCTTCTGCTTCTGGGCCTGCCGGATGCCGAGGGTGTGACTCATGTCATCCAGTTAACAACTGTTCTCCGGAATTGAAAAGCCGTGGAGGTTGCTAGACTCGAAGTCAGTGAACAACTGTAACTACAACCGTTCACCCAAACGTAACGGAGGGGGATCGAAACCCATGCTGTTCCTCGTCGCCGCACTCATGCTGCTCGGCGTGGTGCTGGGCACCGTGGCCCACGCGCCGCTCGACGTCACCGCGGGCCTGGCCGCCGTCATCGCCGTCTGGCTGGCCGTCTTCGCGGTCCGCGAGCGCATCGCCCGCCACCGCCGCACCTCGGCGAACTGACCTTCCGTCCCCGCTCGCCAGAGGAGCTGACCATGATGCAACTCACTGCCCCGGCCACCCCCCGCACCCAGCCCCGCACCCGCGACGCCGACGGCATGGCCGTCGCGTCCTTCATCCTGGGCCTGCTGGGCCTCCTGGTCCTGAACCTGTTCCTGGGCCCGATCTCCATCGCCCTGGCGGCCGTCGCCCTGTGGCGCGGCACCACCCGCAAGGGCCGTGCCTACCTGGGCCTGTTCCTGGGCGTCGCGGACCTGGCGGTCCTCGGCATCGCGATGGCGGTCTCGAACACGATCTCCTGGAGCCTGTGAAAAGGGTTCATGGCGCCCCACAGGGGCGCGGGGCCGTACCGCATGTGCGGCTACCGCCGCGTGGGCGCGACCAGTCACGCGGGCCGCAGTGACCCACCGGTCCGAGCCGGCCGCGGCGCCCCTCGGTCCTACGGCGGAGCCCCGCCCGTAGAATCGACCCACCATGGCCTACCTCGACCACGCAGCCACGACCCCCATGCTCCCGGAAGCGGCCGCGGCCCTCACCGCCGCCCTGAGCGTCACCGGCAACGCGTCCTCCCTGCACGCCTCCGGCCGCCAGGCCCGCCGCACGGTCGAGGAATCCCGGGAGACCCTGGCCGAGGCGCTCGGCGCCCGCCCCAGCGAGGTCGTGCTCACCTCCGGCGGTACCGAGGCCGACAACCTCGCGGTCAAGGGCCTCTACTGGTCCCGCCGCGACGCGGACCCCGCCCGTACCCGCATCCTGTCCAGCCCCGTCGAACACCACGCGGTCCTCGACGCGGTCCACTGGCTCGGCGAACACGAGGGCGCGACGGTGGAGTACCTCCCCGTCGACGGCTACGGCCGGGTCCACCCCGAGACGCTGCGCGAGGCGATCGCCCGCAACCCCGACGACGTGGCCCTCGCCACCGTCATGTGGGCCAACAACGAGATCGGCACGATCCTGCCGGTCCGCGAACTCGCCGACGTGGCCCACGAGTTCGACATCCCCCTGCATGCGGACGCGGTCCAGGCGTTCGGCCAGACCCCGGTCGACTTCGCCGCCTCCGGCCTCGCCGCGATGACCGTCTCCGGCCACAAGATCGGCGGCCCCTACGGCATCGGCGCCCTGCTGCTCGGCCGTGAGTACAGCCCCGTACCGGTCCTGCACGGCGGCGGCCAGGAGCGGCACGTCCGCTCCGGCACCCTCGACGTCCCGGCGATCGCCTCCTTCGCGGTGGCGGGGCGCCTCGCCACCGAGCGCCGCGAGCGGTTCGCGCGCGAGGTCGGCGCCCTGCGGGACCGGCTGATCGACGCGGTGCGTACGGCCGTACCGGACGCGATCCTCGGCGGCGACCCGGTGGACCGCCTCCCGGCCAACGCCCACTTCACCTTCCCGGGCTGCGAGGGCGACTCGCTGCTCCTGCTGCTCGACGCGCAGGGCATCGAGTGCTCGACGGGCTCCGCGTGCACGGCCGGTGTCGCCCAGCCGAGCCACGTCCTGCTGGCCACCGGGACCGACCCGGACCTGGCCCGGGGCACCCTGCGCTTCTCGCTCGGCCACACCTCCACCCAGGCCGACGTCGACGCCGTCGCCAAGGCGATCGGCCCGGCGGTGGAGCGGGCCCGGGTCGCCGGACTGTCGTAGGACCGCCGCCGAAGCCGACGTACGAACGGCTGCCGCCGGCGCGTCCGCCGCCGGCGGCAGCCTGACCGGGAGGCCGGGCCCCGGCTAGCTCTCGGTCACCATGAGGGACGCCATCATCCCCTCGTCCTCGTGCTGCAGCAGATGGCAGTGCAGCATGTACATGTAGGTGTCGTCGGCGAAGTCCGTGAACTCCATCGCGATCTGGATCGAGCCGCCGCCGACCACCTCGTAGGTGTCGAACCAGCCGAGGTCGACCCCCGTCGGATCCTCGCCGTTGACGGAGATCAACTGGTAGGGCACGTCGTGCAGGTGGAACGAGTGCTCCAGCTGGGTGCCGTTCTTGACGGTCCAGATCTCCTTGGCCCCCAGCGTGGTGCTGATCATGGCCATCGAGGACATGCTCGTCCCCGCCGACCCGTTGATCGTCATGGTCGTGCCGCTCTGGCCGAGGGTGATGGTCCGGGCGGTGAAGTCGCTGGTGTCGTACCGGTCGATCGTGTTGAGCGAGGCCGGCAGGTCGTCCGGGGTGTCGGTGCCGGACGCGGTGATCGCGAGCACGTCGTAGGTGCCGCTGCCGCCGCGGACCCAGCCGGTGCTGACGACGGCCTGCAGCGTGACGGCGTCCGACAGGTCGAGGACGAACTCGGCGCGGGCGCCGGCCACCAGCCGGATGCCGGTCACCTCGGTTGCCGCGGTGAGGTAACCCTGGTCGGTGGCGATCTGGTTGAGGTTGCCGCCGTCGCTGCGCTGGATGGTGATGATGTCGGACGGCGAGGCGTTGAGCACCCGGAAGCGGGTGCGGGTCCTGGTCGCCGTGAACGTCAGCGTGGTGTCGTCCACGTTGGTGCCGTTCAGCAGCAGCGGGAAGCTCAGCCCGCTGCTCAGGTAGCCGCTGAGGTTGTACTTGATGTCGCCGGCGCTGTCGGTGGCCAGACTCTGGAAGATCAGCGGGATGTCGTCGGTGCCGTAGGTGCTGGGCAGGTCCGAGGAGGCGGTCGAGTCGTCCTCCACGATGATCATGCCGGCCAGTCCGTGCACCGCCTGCTTGGCCGTGGTGCCCAGGGCGTGCGGGTGGTACCAGAGCGTCTTGGCGTCGTCCTTGACCGTGAACGTCGGGGACCAGGTCTCCCCGTCGGCGAAGGCGACCTGGGGGCCGCCGTCCGTCTTGGCGGGGACGTGGGCGCCGTGGAAGTGGACGGTGGTGTCCTCGCCCAGGCTGTTGGTGATGTTGAGCAGGACCGTGTCGCCGTTGGTCCACTTCATGGTGGGGCCGAGGAAGGACTGGTTGTAGCCCATCGTGTCGCTGGTGACCCCGGAGAGAACCTCGGCGGTGCCGGTCTTCGCCTCCAGCGTGAAGGTGGTGGTGCTGCCGGAGGTGGTGCCCTCCAGGAGGTCCGGGACGGTCAGCGTCGCCGTGTTGGTCGCGGCGCCCGCCTTGTTGCCCTTCGCGTCGGCCAGCAGGGCGAAGGTCGCGCCGCCCGCGGCGACGGCGCCCAGCCCGACCCCGGCCATGCCGCCGAGGAACTTGCGGCGGTGAACTCCCTTGCCGCGCTTGGCCGTCGCCTCCTTGGCGTGCTCGGCATCCGTGACACGCCCGGCCTTGGCGTGCTCCGAGCCCTTGGGGCGCCGTCGGCCGCCGCGGGTGACCTGCTCGTCGGTTCCGTCCGCCTCGAAGGCGGGATCTGTGGTGTGGGTCATGGCCACGGATGTTCGACCTGGGGACTGTGCGAAATCTGAGGCGAAGTTAGGAGCCGACCCGGGGGACTGTGAGGCGGCCGTGGATGCCGGTGACGCTTAACTCCCCTGAAAAATAGCCGGAGTTGGCGAGGCGCAGCTGGCGCCCGGGGTGGGGGACGCAACGGACACAGGCGGTGCGCAGCGCGACCACAGGGTCACGATTGGGTCACGAGAGGAACCGGGGTCACGCCTGTCCGGCCCGCCGCACGAGCCGCAGGTAGCGATCCCAGTCCCAGTGCCCGCCCGGGTCGGTGTGGTCCGTCCCCGGCACCTCCGCATGGCCGATCACGTGCTCGCGGTCCACGGCCATGCCGTAGCGCCCGCATATCGCGGCCGTGAGCCGCGCCGAGGCCGCGTACATCGCGTCGGTGAAGTCCTGCGGACGGTCCACGAACCCCTCGTGCTCGATCCCTACACTCCGCTCGTTGTACGACCGGTTGCCCGCGTGGAACGCCACGTCCAGCTCGCGGACCAGCTGGGTGATCCGGCCGTCCTTGCGCACGATGTAGTGCGCGGCCGCCCCGTGCGCCGGGTCCTGGAAGGCCTGCACCGCGCTCGCCCAGCCGCCCTGTGTGACATGGACGACCACCCGGTCGACCGGGTAGTCGTCCGGCCGGTTGGCCGTCCGGTAGTTCGCCGGGGACGCCGCCACCCAGCGCGCCCCCCTGAAGTCCACCGCACCCGCCACCCGGGCCCGGCGCACCCCGGGCAGCCGCCAGTAGAACCGCGTCAGCTCGTCCCTGGTCAGCGCCGCCGTGCCGACGGCCGCCGCCGCCCCGCCGATCAGCAGCGCGCGCCGCCCGATCCGCCGGTCCCGATCACCCGCCACTGGCTGATTCACCCCCATGTGATCCCCAACGGATACTCGTGGGCCCCGGTTCCCGCGCCCCCGTACCCTGGAGGGGCTATGACAGACACCCCGCAGCGCACCCGTCCCCTCCGCGTCCTCGCCGCCATGTCGGGCGGCGTGGACTCCGCCGTCGCCGCAGCCCGCGCGGCGGAAGCCGGCCACGACGTCACCGGCGTCCACCTCGCGCTCTCCGCGAACCCGCAGTCCTTCCGCACGGGCGCCCGGGGCTGTTGCACCATCGAGGACTCCCGCGACGCGCGCCGTGCCGCCGACGTCATCGGCATCCCGTTCTACGTCTGGGACCTCGCCGACCGCTTCCGCGAGGACGTCGTGGAGGACTTCGTCGCCGAGTACGAGGCCGGGCGCACCCCCAATCCCTGCCTGCGCTGCAACGAGAAGATCAAGTTCGCCGCGCTCCTGGACAAGGCCCTGGCCCTGGGCTTCGACGCGGTGTGCACCGGCCACTACGCGAAGGTGGTCGTCGGGCACGACGGCTCCCGCGAACTGCACCGCGCCTCCGACATGGCCAAGGACCAGTCGTACGTCCTCGGCGTCCTGGACGAGAAGCAGCTCGCCCACGCGCTCTTCCCGCTCGGCGACACGGTGACCACCAAGGACGAGATCCGCGCGGAGGCCGAGCGCCGTGGCCTCGCCGTCGCCAAGAAGCCCGACTCGCACGACATCTGCTTCATCGCGGACGGCGACACCCAGGGCTTCCTGGCCCGGCGGCTCGGCAAGGCGGAGGGCGACATCGTCGACGAGTCGGGCACGAAGGTCGGCACCCACGAGGGCGCGTACGGCTTCACCATCGGCCAGCGCAAGGGCCTGCGGATCGGCACCCCGGCCGCCGACGGCAAGCCGCGCTACGTCCTCGACATCTCACCGGTGGACAACACGGTCACGGTCGGCCCGGCCGCCGCCCTCGACGTCACCGGCCTCACCGCGATCAAGCCCCGCTGGTGCGGCACCGCGCCCACGGCCCCCGGTCTCTACACCGCCCAGCTCCGCGCCCACGGCGGCGAGACCGAGGTGAGCGCGGAACTCGTCGACGGCACCCTGCACGTCACGTTCACCGAACCGGTCCGAGGCGTCGCCCCCGGCCAGGCGATCGTCCTGTACGACGGCACCCGCGTGGTCGGCTCGGCGACGATCGCGTCGACGGTGCGCCGTCAGTCGGTGACCTCGACGTCGTAGAAGCAGAGGTGGTCCTTGATCCGGGCGACGTCGGCCTTGGGCTCGGGATAGGCCCAGACCAGGTCCGGCGCGTCCGGCAGGGACCAGTAGGAGGCGGTGCCCTTGAAGGGGCAGACGCTGTGCGACGCGGAGGGCGTGAGCAGGTCGAGCCGCACGTCGTCGGCGGGGATGTAGTAGCGCGGGGGACAGCCGGTCTCGTGCAGCACGAGGGCCCGGTCGCTCTCGGCGAGAACGAGGTCGCCGTGCGTCACGCGCACGTGCCGGTCACTGTCTTCGATGGTGATGGTGTGTCCAGAGGCCATGTAGAGGTGACGCGCGTCGGCGCCCGGTTGTTCCCGGCACCGGCACCCGTACGCGCCGTACCCCACCGATGCCTACCCTGATCCCATGCGAATCTGCGTCTTCCTCTCCGCCGCCGACCTCGACGACCGCTACACCCGCCCCGCCCGCGACTTCGGCAAACTCATCGGCGAGGGCGGCCACGCACTGGTCTGGGGAGGGTCCGACACCGGTCTCATGAAGGTCGTCGCGGACGGAGTCGAGGAAGGCGGCGGCAGGCTGATCGGCGTCACCGTCGAGTTCCTCGCCAACAAGGCCCGCCCGGGCGTCGACGAGATGGTCGTCGCGACCTCCCTCGCGGAGCGCAAGCGGCTCCTCCTGGAGAAGGCCGACGCGGTCGTGATCATGGTCGGCGGCACCGGCACCCTGGACGAGGCGACCGAGATCCTGGAACTGAAGAAGCACCGCCGCACGGACAAGCCGGTCGTCCTGCTGAACACCGCCGGTTTCTACGACGGCCTGGAGGAGCAGTTCCGCCGCATGGAGGCCGAGGGCTTCCTGCCCCGCCCCCTGCCCGAGCTGATGCACTTCGCCGCCGAACCCGCCGACGCGCTCGCCTACCTGGAGGCGAGCCGGCCGGCGTGCTGATGCGAGCATGGCCCTCATGGCAACTCATGTGATCACCGGCGCCGGATCCGGTATCGGCGCCGCCGTGGCCCGCAGGCTGCACGCGCGCGGGGACGACCTCGTCCTGCACGCGCGCGACGCGGCCCGCGCCAAGGAATTCGTCGCCGAGTTCCCGGGCGCCCGCGCCCTGGTCGGCGACCTGGCGGACCCGGACAGGCTCTCCTGGGCCTTCTCCCACCAGTCGCTCCCGGACCGGGTGGACTCGCTGCTGCACATCGCGGGCGTGGTGGACCTGGGCGGGGTCGGCGAGCTGACCCCGAAGTCCTGGCGGCACCAGCTGAACGTCAACCTGATCGCGCCGGCCGAGCTGACCCGGCACTTCCTGCCCCAGCTGCGCGCCGCCCGCGGCCATGTGGTGTTCGTGAACTCGGGCGCGGGACTCAACGCCAACGCCGGCTGGTCGGCGTACGCGGCGTCCAAGCACGGCCTGAAGGCCCTCGCGGACGCCCTGCGCCAGGAGGAGTCCGGCAACGGCGTCCGGGTCACCTCGGTCTACCCGGGCCGCACGGCGAGCCCGATGCAGGCGAAGGTCCACCAGCAGGAGGGCAAGGAGTACGACCCGGCCCGCTGGATCGACCCGGAGTCGGTGGCGACCACCGTCCTGACCGCCCTGGACCTCCCCAGGGACGCGGAGATCACCGACGTCACCGTGCGTCCCGGCCCGATGCCCGGCCTGGCGTAGCACGGCCGCGGTCGGCTCGCCGGTCGCCGGTCGCGGTCAGCGAAAGGTCAGCCGGCCGCGGAAGTTCTCCGGGACCGGCGCGAACCGCAGCGCCATCGTGACCGCCTCCGGATCCGGCACGGTCAGCCGGTAGCGCGTGCACAGCAGGTGGCACAGGGCCATCAGCTGGACGACGGCGACGTTCGCGCCCACGCACTTCTTCGGCGCCCAGCCGAAGGGCACGTAACAGGTGCGGTTCGCCGGCCCGTGCGGCGCGCCGGGCAGGAAGCGGTCCGGGTCGAAGACGTCCGGCCGCTGCCAGACCCGCTCGTCGCGATGGATCAGGTGAGGGCTCAGCAGATACCACTGCCCCGGCTCCAGCCGCGTCCGCCCCAGGTCGAACGCGAACGTGGAGCGGCGCACCAGCAGCAGCGGCGGGCTCCACATCCGCAGCACCTCCTTCACGAACCGGTGCGTCACCGGGGCCGCCCGCGTGGGTGCCGTGCGGAACTCCACCGGGTCCACGGCGGCCAGTTCGGCTTCGAGGCGGCGCTGCCATTCGGGGTTCCGTACGAACTCGTACAGCACGCTCGCGGCGGCGGTGCCGGGCGGGCCGCCGATGGCGGTGAGGACGGTGGTCACCACGTCCAGCGCCCGGTCCATGCCGAGTTCGGGCAGCAGGTCCACGAAGGGGTCCGTGAGGTCCGGCTCGCGCCCGCGCCGACCGCGGGCGCGCTGCCGCAGGACCCGGCGGACCACCAGCCCGGCCCGCACCTGCACGGCGACATGGCGGAGGTGGTGCAGGACACCGCCCGGTGTGGCGGACACCAGCCGGGACAGCTTCATCTCCAGGTCCCGGCGCACCAGTTCCGCCTCGGCGCCGGTGAGCCCGCCGAGCGCGACGGGCAGCAGCGAGCGCAGCGCGACGTCCTGCATCAGCATGGTCAGGTCGGTGTCCTGCCCGGCCCGCGCGTCCAGCACCCGCTCCATGCGCTCGATCAGCAGGCCGTGCTGCTGTGCCGTCGCCAGGGTGTGCAACTGCGTCAGCCACGTCGAACGGATCAGGCTCCACCGCACCTCGGGACTCCGCCGCCGGCGGACCATGTCGACCAGCCGGTCCTGGAGGACGAAGTGGTGCCAGTTCGTGGCGCTGACCCGGCGCGCGGCCTCCGGCTCGAAGATCCCGAGCCGCTGGTCGTCGACCCAGAAGACGCCGTCCTCCCGGGCGCTGCGCAGCCGCAGGGAACTCAGGAAGTCCTCGGGATGCTGCGGGGTGGTCATGGTGGGCGTTCCCCTCGTGGGGGCGCGGGGAGCCGGCCGGTCGGCGCCTCCCCGCGCCCGGCCGGTCAGATGTGGTGGTACAGGTACCAGAACTGCCCGTACGTGCGGCGGACGTTGAGGACCGACTTCGTCTTGAGGTACAGCGCGCGCATGCTGGTTCACCTCCTCTCGGGACAGCCGTCGGGGCGGCTCAGCGTCGCGGTGAACCGCGGCGGAGCCAGCGCCGGACCCACCTGGGGTCCGGCACTGTCAGCGGTGACCGGGGCGACGGACACCCGCCGGTCACGGGTCAGCAGGCCCACGAGGTCCTCCAGCAGCCGTACGGCGACGGTCGCGCCGGCGCAGGTGTGCGCACCGTGCCCGAACGGCAGGTAGGCCGCGTCCGGCGGGGCCTCGGCCCAGCGCTCGGGGACGAACTCGTCGGGCCGCTCCCAGTACCCGGGGTGCCGGTGCACCAGGTAGCTGCACACCATGAGCCGGTCCCGGGGCGTGACCCGCACCCCGCCCAGCTCCTGTGCCCGGCTCGGCGTGCGGGCGAACAGCCAGGCCACCGGCCACAGCCGCAGCGCCTCGCGCACGATCCAGGCGGGTTCCGCGGCGGCGCGCTCGGGGTGTGTGCCCAGCAGCAGCACCGACCAGCCGAGCGCGAACCCGATCGACCCGGCCGTGGCGAACAGGAAGGACAGGTAGACCTCGACGAGTTCCCGGGGATCCGCCGTCGGGCCGCCCCCGCCGACGACGACGTCGACGAGGTCGCGTGGCCCGGCCGGGTGACCCGGTGGCAGTGGCGCCCGCTGCCGGGCGCGTATCTCCGCGTGCAGGGCCGACAGCGCACGGCGCCGGAACAGCAACCGGGACGGCGCCGAGTGGCGACGGCGGGCGCCCGCCAGCACCGCGCGGGAGACGATCGCCTCCACGGTCGTGTGCAGGTGGGGCGGTGCGTCCGGGTGCAGCAGCACGTCGCGCAGGTGCCGCAGGACGAGCAGGTTCCCGGCGTCCGGCCACTCGCTGCGCGGGGCCGGCAGCTCCTCGACGAGCCGGGGCAGGTCGGCCTGCCGCTCCCGCAGGTGACGCTGGATCAGCAGGCGGGCCGCACGACCGACGGCGACCTGCGCGGAACGCGGTCCGAAGACGCCGTTCCGGTGATGGTAGAAGTCGGAGGTGTCCGCCACGACGCCGTGCCGGTTGCCCATCACCGCGCGGGCCGCCTCGGGATCGGCGACGCACACCCCGCCGGCCGGCGCCGAGCGCCACACGCCGCGCCCGCCGTCGAACTCCGCCGTCAGCAGCGCCAGCGCGTCGCCGTGCCGGGCGGCCGGGCCGGCGCCGCCGGAACCGCGGGCACCCTCGCCGGGCCCGGGACGCGCTGGCGACGACGTCATGGGTGTCCTTCCTGGACGGTGACGGGGCCCACGGCCCCGGAGAGCGGCGGGGGAGCCGGCCTGCGGAGCGTCGCGCCGACGGACCCAGACTGCTGAGCCGGGGCCGCCCTGTCGCCCGCTGTGCCGCTGAGCGGAACCGCCGTGCCGCCCGGCACCCCCCCCGCACCCGCACCCGCACCCGCACCAGCACCCCCCCGCACCCGCACCCGCATCACCACCCCACCCGCCCCGCCGTCACCCCGCATAGGCTCCTCGTGTGAACGCACACCCCACCTTCGGCCCGGCCACCGGCGTCGGCTCGCTTCCCGGCACCGACGCCAGGGAGGCCGCGAGAACCGCGACCGGCAGCTTCGAGGATTTCCCGTTCCTGCCCGAACTGCCCGCCCGTGGCCCCGGCGCCGACATGATCGGCCGTACCGCGGGCCTGCTCGTCGAGCTGTACGCGCGCGTGGAGCCCAGCGGCTGGCGGATCGGCGACCGGCCGGGCCGCGACACCCGGCGCGCCCGGTCCTGGCTGGGCGAGGACCTGGACGCCCTGGAGGAGTCCACCCAGGAGTACGAGGGGCCGCTGAAGGTGCAGGCGGTCGGGCCCTGGACGCTCGCCGCCGCCCTGGAACTGAGGAACGGCGAGTCGGTCCTCTCCGACCCCGGCGCCTGCCGCGACCTGGCCGCGTCGCTCGCCGAGGGCCTGCGGCTGCACCTCGCCGAGGTACGGCGCCGCATCCCCGGCGCCGGCCTGGTGCTGCAACTCGACGAGCCGTCCCTCACCGCCGTGCTGCGCGGCCAGGTGCGGACCGCCAGCGGCTACCGCACCCACCGGGCCGTGGACCGGCAGCTCGTCGAGTCGACCCTGCGGGACGTCGTCGACGTCCACGCCGGCGGCCCGGTGGCCGTCCACTCCTGCGCCCCCGACGTGCCCTTCGCGCTGCTGCGCCGGGCCGGGGCCGCCGCGGTCTCGTTCGACTTCTCGCTCCTCACCGAACGTGACGACGAGACGATCGGCGAGGCCGTGGAGGCCGGTACCCGGCTGCTGGCCGGTGTCGTGCCCGGCACGGACACCGCATTGTCAGACCCTGCCGGTAGCGTCATGGGTGTCAGGACGCTGTGGCGCAGGCTGGGGCTGCGACCGGGGCTGCTCGCGGAGACCGTCACGGTCACACCGGCGTGCGGGCTCGCGGGCGCCTCCCCGGCCTACGCCCGGCAGGCGCTCGCCCACTGCGTCCGGGCGGCGAGATCACTCGCGGACAACCCAGAGTAACGGGAGGAACACGGTGGCCGGCGACAAGCAGCAGGCTCAGACGGCGGTGCCCGCCGAGGCACGGGAGCAGCACGCGCAGCTCGCCGAGCAGATCGAGGAGCACCGCTTCCGGTACTACGTGAAGGACGCCCCGGTCGTCAGCGACGCCGAGTTCGACAGGCTGCTGAAGACGCTGGAGGCGCTGGAGGACCAGTACCCGCCGCTGCGCACCCCGGACTCGCCGACCCAGAAGGTCGCGGGGGCGTACGAGACGGAGTTCACCTCGGTCGAGCACCGCGAGCGGATGATGTCGCTGGACAACACGTTCAACGACGACGACCTCGCGGCCTGGGTCGAGCGCATCCACAAGGAGCTGGGCGACCAGGAGTTCCACTTCCTGTGCGAGCTGAAGGTCGACGGCCTCGCCGTCAACCTGACGTACGAGCGCGGGCGCCTCGTCCGCGCGGCGACCCGCGGCGACGGCCGCACCGGCGAGGACATCACGCCCAACGTCCGCACGATCGCCGAGATCCCGGACCGGTTGAACGGCGAGAAGGTCCCGGACCTGGTGGAGATCCGCGGCGAGGTCTACTTCCCGATGGAGAAGTTCGCCGAGCTCAACGAACGGCTGGTGGCGGCCGGTGACAAGCCGTTCGCCAACCCGCGCAACGCGGCGGCCGGTTCGCTGCGCCAGAAGGACCCGCGCGTCACCGCCTCCCGTCCGCTGCACATGGTCGTGCACGGCATCGGCGCCCTGGAGGGCTTCGCGGGTCTTGCCCGGCTCTCCGAGGCGTACGAGCTGCTGAAGACCTGGGGGCTGCCCACCTCCCGGCACAACAGGGTGGTCGACGACCTCGACGGGGTACGGGAGTTCATCGCCCACTACGGCGAGCACCGGCACTCCGTGGAGCACGAGATCGACGGTGTCGTCGTCAAGCTGGACGAGCTCCGCCTCCAGGGCCGCCTCGGTTCGACGGCCCGGGCCCCGCGCTGGGCGATCGCGTACAAGTACGCGCCGGAGGAGGTCAACACCAAGCTCATCGACATCAAGGTCGGCGTCGGCCGCACCGGCCGGGTCACGCCGTACGCCCAGGTCGAGCCGGTGACCGTGGCGGGCAGCGAGGTGGAGTTCGCGACCCTGCACAACCAGGAGGTCGTCAAGGCCAAGGGCGTGCTGATCGGCGACACCGTGGTGCTGCGCAAGGCCGGTGACGTCATCCCGGAGATCCTCGGCCCGGTCGCCGACCTGCGCGACGGCAGCGAGCGGGAGTTCGTGATGCCGGCCGAGTGCCCCGAGTGCGGGACGCCGCTGCGGGCCATGAAGGAGGGCGACATCGACCTCCGCTGCCCCAACGCCCGTACCTGCCCTGCCCAGTTGAGGGAGCGGGTGGCGTATCTCGCGGGCCGGGAGTGCCTGGACATCGAGCACTTCGGCGGGGTGGCCGCGGCTGCCCTCACCCGGCCGCTGGAGCCGGCCGACCCGCCGCTGGTCGACGAGGGCGACCTCTTCGACCTCACGGTGGAGAAGCTGCTGCCCATCAAGGCCTACGTCCTCGACCCCGACAGCGGGCTGCCCAAGCGCGACCCGAAGACGGGTGAGGAGAAGGTCGTCACGGTCTTCGCCAACCAGAAGGGCGAGCCCAAGAAGAACACCCTCGCCCTCCTCCAGCACATCGAGGAGGCGAAGACCCGTCCGCTCGCCCGCTTCCTCAACGGGCTGTCCATCCGGCACGTCGGACCGGTCGCCGCACAGGCGCTGGCCCGCGAGTTCCGCTCCATCGACCGCATCGAGCAGGCGACCGAGGAGGAACTGGCCGGCATCGACGGCGTCGGAGGCATCATCGCGACGGCGCTCAAGGAGTGGTTCGCCGAGGAGTGGCACCGCGAGATCATCCGAAAGTGGAAGGCCGCTGGAGTCCCGCTGGAGGACGAGTCCACCGGCGACGGCGAGGGACCGCGCCCCCTGGAAGGACTCACCGTCGTCGTCACCGGCACGCTGGAGCGCTACACCCGGGACGGCGCCAAGGACGCACTGCAGAGCCGCGGGGCCAAGGTGACCGGCTCGGTGTCCAAGAAGACATCGTTCGTGGTCGTCGGTGACAACCCCGGATCGAAGTACGACAAGGCGATGCAGCTGAAGGTTCCGGTCCTGAACGAGGACGGATTCGTCGTCCTGTTGGAGCAGGGCCCCGAAGCGGCGGCCGAAGTCGCCCTTCCGACCGAGCAGTAGCGGTTGAAGGTCACCCGTTCGGCGCATACCAGATGCATACGGGTGGCCGGGGTGCAATCGGGCAACCGTCCACGACCGCTGCCCGTGAATGCCTTCTGCGGCCTACTGTTGGGACATGCGCCTGCCGTGCCCAGCTGCGGTCGGGGCATTCCCGTGCTCCGCAGGGCACGGACCGCATGGCGTGGGCACCGCCGGCTGTGAGAGGGACGGGAATGGAACCGACCGAGAGCGCCGCCCCGGGCGCACGGCTGCCGCTGCGCCGCCGGGCGTGCGCGTGGCGGGAGAGCCGCGGGACGGGGCGGGGCGACCGGCGCGCCGGGATGCCGGTCGCGAGCCTCATGGCGGACGCCCGTGACCCGCTGCCGCTGGCCGCCGTCGAGCCGCCGCCCCATCTGACCGGATCCGAACACGACTCCGAACGGCACCTGTCCTGGCCCGCGCTGCCCGCCGGGACCGTCGGCGCCGCCGCGTTCGTCCTCGGCGCCGGCTTCTACCGCGCCTTCACCGACAACCACGCCCTCTTCCCGTCGGGCACGGTCGGCTGGTCGCTGGCCGTGCTGACCGGCATCATCGTCGGCCACCTGGTGCTGCTCGGCCGCGCCCGCTGGTGGGGCGGCACCGGCTCCGGCGCCGCCCTCACCCTCGCCGTCCTGCTGCTCTACGGCTGGGTCCCGGCCGGCATGGTCAGCCTCACCGTCGTCGTCCTGGTCGGCATAGCCAGGCGCCACCGCTGGCGGCAGGGTGTCCTGCACGGCGCGGTGGACATCCTCGGCATCGGCGCCGGCGCCCTCGTGCTCGGGGTGTTCGGCCGGGTACCGACCGTCGAGTCCCCCTGGAACCCGGCCGGCTGGAGCGTCACCACGGCTCCCGAGGTCGTGCTCGTGGCGGTGGCGTACCTCACCGTCACTCGCGCCCTGCTCTGGTACCTGCACATCCCGCGCGGCGGCGGAGTGCCCACCGTCGCCCGCACCGCCCTGATGCGACAGGGCCTGGTCGCCGTCGCCCTGCTCGGCATCGCCCCGCTCGTCTGCGTGGTCGCCGTCGCGCAGCCGCTGCTGCTCCCGCTGTTCTCCATCCCGCTGGTCGCCCTCGACTCCACCCTGTGGATAGCCCGGGCCCGCGCCGAGGAACAGCTGCGCGACCCGCTGACCGGACTGCCCAACCGGCAGTGGCTCCTGGAGCGGATCTGGACCGCCCTCGACGACGCCGAACGCATCGGCGCCCGCTCCGCCCTCATGCTGATCGACCTCGACCGGTTCCGTTCGGTCAACGACACGCTCGGTCATCTCGCCGGCGACCGGCTGCTGCTCCAGATAGCGGACCGGCTGCGGGCCGCGCTGCCCCGCGGCGCGGAGGCGGCCCGGCTCGGCGGTGACGAGTTCGCGGTCTTACTGCCCGTCGCCGACTCCACGACGTCCGCGACCCGGGTGGCCCGCAACCTGGTCACCGCCCTGTCCTCCTCACTCGACCTCGACGGCCTCACCCTCGTCCTGGAGGCCAGCGCCGGCGTCGCCGTCTTCCCCGACCACGCGCTCGACGCGGAGGGGCTGCTGCGCCGGGCGGACGTGGCCATGTACCAGGCGAAGCGGGACCGCACCGGCGTCGAGGTCTACGAGTCCAAGCGGGACTCCAACACCCCGGACCGGCTGGGCCTGCTGGGCGATCTGCGCCGTGCCCTGGACGCCCACGAGGTGCAGCTGCACTACCAGCCCAAGGTGCGCTTCGACGGCCAGGTGGCCGGACTCGAGGCCCTCGTCCGGTGGGTGCACCCCGAGCGTGGCAAAGTACCGCCGGACGAGTTCATAGCGATCGCCGAGTCCTCCGGGCTGATGCCCCATCTGACGGAGTACGTCCTGGAGACCGCGCTCGGGCAGGTCGCCGCGTGGCGGGCGCAGGGGCTGCGGGTGCCGGTGGCGGTCAACGTCTCGCCGCGCGACGTCCACACGCCGGGGTTCGCGGGCCTGGTGGCGGCGCGGCTGGCCCGGCACGGCGTTCCGGCCGGGGCGCTGCAGCTGGAGATAACCGAGCACGTGCTCCTCGAGGACCCGCAGCGGGCCGCCGACACCCTCGCCGGGCTGAACGGGCACGGCGTGAAGATGTCCCTGGACGACTTCGGTACGGGGTACTCGTCGCTGGTGCACCTGCGGCGGCTGCCGGTGAGCGAGCTGAAGATCGACCGGTCCTTCGTGGCCCGGCTGGCCGTGGACAACGAGGACGCCGAGATCGTGCGCTGCACGGTCGATCTCGCGCATTCGCTGGGGCTGCTGGTCGTCGCGGAGGGTGTGGAGGACGACGAGACCTGGGAGCGGTTGCGGGACCTCGGGTGCGATGCGGTGCAGGGGTGGCTGGTCGCTGCCGCCATGCCGCCGGAGGAGGCCACCGCGTGGCTGCTGGCGCGGGGGGCGCGGGGGTGGGAGCGGCCGCGGGCGGCTCTGCCGGCGGCCGAGTAGTCGCTGAGCCGTCGGCGGGTGCGGGTGCGTTGTGGTTGCTCGCGCCCACGCGGCAAAGCCGCATGTCTCACACCGCCCCGCGCCTCTGGCGGGGCGCTGTGAAGTGGGCGATCAGCAAGGTCAGGCGTTCCTCGTGGGCGGGTTCCGGGAGGCGGCCGCTTCGGGTCAGCGTCACCAGGCCGTGCAGGGCCGCCCAGAAGGTCTCCGTCAGGATGCCGGGGTTCTCGTCGTCGGCGGTGATCGGCTCGATCACCTGGAGGATCTCGCGGAACGCCGCCTGCAGGGGCTCCGGTGCCTCGGGGGTGGCGAACGGCAGGTCCACCAGGTGGGTGAACATCGCGTCGTAGAGGGCCGGGCGGCGGCGCCCGAACGACGTGTACGTGGCCGCGACGGCGGCCAGTGCCTCCCTGGTGCCCCGCGCCGACGCGCGTGCCGCACGTAGCTCCACCGCGAGGTCGGCGCAGCCCTGGACCGCCACCGCCGCCATGATCGCGTCCTTGCCCTTGAAGTGGCTGTAGAGCACCGGCTGGCTGTACTCGATCTCGGCGGCCAGGCGGCGGGTCGTCACCGCGTCCCAACCCTCTGTCTCGGCGAGTTCACGGGCGGCCGTGACGATCAGCTGCTCACGCTCTGCCCGTTCGCGTTCCCGGCGGTTCTGAATCGACATGCTCCGGATTCTAGCAGCGCTAGCCAATCTGTCGATGCTCTGCTAGCTTCGCTATCAGTCCTAGCACTGCTAGAAACTCTCTCAGGGGGAGACCATGACCGTCACCGCGTACACCCTCGCGATCCTGCTCGACCTGTTCTGCCTGTTCCTCGGCTACCGGTTCCTGTTCCAGCCGGGCCCCGCCGCCGCCGGCTACGGCGTGCCCGCCGACCCCAAGGGCGACGCCGGCGCCTACCTCACCGTCAAGGGCCTCAGGGACGGCACGTACGGCGTCGTGGGGCTCGCGCTGCTGGCCTTCGCCGGTGCGCATGCCGAGGCCTGGTTCATGCTCGGTGTGGCACTCGTGCCGCTCGGGGACACCGTGAACGTGCTCCGCAACGGCGGGGCCAGGGCGGTCGCCTACGGGGTCCACTTCGCCACCGCGATCATCGTCCTGATCAGCGCCGTCCTGCTGTTCCTCGTCTGACGGCCCGGCACGCCGTCACCGGCGGCGCGCTCTCCGGCGGCCTGGGCGAAACGCCCCGGAAACCCGATGGATACGGGGCCCGGCCAAACCGTTTAACAGCCACCGGGCCCCGCCCCATAGGATTGGCTCCAAACCACACACACTCACCCCAGAGGAACGCTGCATGCCTGGCATCACGCGCGAGGAGGTCGCCCACCTCGCCCGGCTGGCGCGTCTGGAGCTGAAGCCCGAAGAACTCGAACACTTCGCGGGACAGCTGGACGACATCATCGGCGCGGTCGCCCGCGTCAGCGAGGTCGCCGACCAAGACGTACCGCCGACCTCGCACCCGCTGCCGCTGACGAACGTCATGCGCGCGGACGAGGTCCGTCCCTCGCTCACCCCCGAGCAGGCGCTCTCCGGCGCCCCGGCCCAGGAGCAGCAGCGTTTCAAGGTGCCGCAGATCCTGGGGGAGGACTAGACAGCATGACGGACATCATCAAGCTCACGGCCGCCGAGACCGCTGCGAAGATCGCCTCCGGCGAGCTCACCGCGGTGCAGGTCACCGAGGCCCACCTGGCCCGCATCGAGGCCGTCGACGAGAAGGTGCACGCCTTCCTGTACGTCGACCGCGAGGGCGCCCTGGCGCAGGCCCGTGCCGTCGACGAGAAGAAGGCCCGGGGCGAGAAGCTCGGCCCACTGGCCGGCGTCCCGCTCGCGCTCAAGGACATCTTCACCACCGAGGGCATCCCGACGACCGTCGGCTCGAAGATCCTGGAGGGGTGGATCCCGCCGTACGACGCCACCCTCACCAAGCGGCTCAAGGCCGCTGACGTCGTCATCCTCGGCAAGACCAACATGGACGAGTTCGCCATGGGGTCCAGCACCGAGAACAGCGCGTACGGCCCGACCGGCAACCCCTGGGACCTCACCAGGATCCCCGGTGGCTCGGGTGGCGGTTCGTCCGCGGCCCTCGCCTCCTTCCAGGCCCCGCTCGCCATCGGCACCGACACCGGCGGCTCGATCCGCCAGCCGGCCGCCGTCACCGGCACGGTCGGCGTGAAGCCGACGTACGGCGCGGTGTCCCGGTACGGCATGGTCGCCTTCTCCAGTTCCCTGGACCAGGGCGGCCCGTGCGCCCGTACGGTCCTGGACGCGGCCCTCCTGCACGAGGTCATCGCCGGGCACGACCCGCTCGACTCCACCTCCGTCGACGTCCCGGTCCCGCCGGTCGTCGAGGCCGCCCGCAACGGCAGCGTCGAGGGCATGCGCGTCGGTGTCGTCAAGCAGTTCCGCGGCGAGGGCTACCAGGCCGGCGTCATCCAGCGCTTCGACGAGTCCGTCGCCCTCCTCAAGGAGCTGGGCGCCGAGATCGTCGAGCTGGACTGCCCGTCCTTCGACCTCGCGCTGTCGGCGTACTACCTGATCGCGCCGAGCGAGTGTTCGAGCAACCTCGCCCGCTTCGACGGCCTGCGCTACGGCCTGCGGACCGGCGACGACGGCGGCCACTCCGCCGAGGAGGTCACCTCCCTCACCCGTGAGGCCGGCTTCGGCCCCGAGGTGAAGCGCCGCATCATGCTGGGCACCTACGCCCTGTCGAGCGGGTACTACGACGCCTACTACGGCTCCGCCCAGAAGGTCCGCACGCTCATCACGCGCGACTTCGAGAAGGCCTTCGGGCAGGTGGACGTCATCGTGTCGCCCACCACGCCGACCACTGCCTTCGCGATCGGCGAGCGCGCCGACGACCCGATGGCGATGTACCTGGCCGACCTGTGCACCATCCCGACGAACCTCGCGGGCAACGCGGCGATGTCGCTGCCCTGCGGCCTCGCCCCGGAGGACAACCTCCCGGTGGGCCTGCAGATCATCGCCCCCGCGCTCAAGGACGACCGCCTTTACAAGGTCGGAGCCGCTGTCGAGGCCGCCTTCGTGGAAAGGTGGGGGCACCCGCTCCTTGAGGAGGCACCGTCGCTGTGAGCAACGCACTGTCGAAGGCCAAGGGCTTCAAGAAGTCGAAGTCCGGCACGTACCTGTCCATGGCCACCACCGCGTTCGGCGCGGTGAGTGTCGCCAAGCAGATCAAGAAGGCCCGCGCCGAGCACGACACGCTCCGGCTGATCGACGCCACGGTCTCCGCCGTGGCGATCGCGACCGGCCTCGCGATCCTCTACCGCGAGCTGAAGCGGCTGGGCGACGACGACGTCCTGCTGGGCTGAGAGGGAAGTTTCACCGTGACCACCACGACCGACCTGGTGTCGTACGAGGACGCGCTGGCGTCGTACGACCCCGTCATGGGCCTTGAGGTCCATGTCGAACTCGGCACCAGGACCAAGATGTTCTGTGGCTGTTCGACCGAGCTGGGCGCCGAGCCCAACTCGCAGACCTGCCCGACCTGCCTCGGCCTGCCCGGCGCGCTCCCGGTCGTCAACGCGACCGGCGTCGAGTCCGCGATCAAGATCGGTCTCGCGCTGAACTGCGAGATCGCCGAGTGGTGCCGCTTCGCCCGGAAGAACTACTTCTATCCGGACATGCCGAAGAACTTCCAGACCTCCCAGTACGACGAGCCGATCGCCTTCAACGGCTACCTCGACGTGCAGCTGGAGGACGGCGAGTCCTTCCGGGTGGAGATCGAGCGCGCCCACATGGAGGAGGACACCGGCAAGTCCACCCACGTGGGCGGTGCGACGGGCCGTATCCACGGCGCCTCGCACTCGCTGCTCGACTACAACCGCGCGGGCATCCCGCTCATCGAGATCGTCACCAAGCCGATCGAGGGCGCGGGCGAGCGTGCCCCCGAGGTGGCGCGGGCGTACGTCCGCGAGCTGCGCGAGGTCATCCGGGCGCTCGGCGTGTCCGAGGCCCGCATGGAGATGGGCCAGATGCGCTGCGACGTGAACCTGTCGCTGCGCCCCCACGGCACCGAGAAGTTCGGCACCCGCTCCGAGACGAAGAACGTGAACTCGCTGCGCTCGGTGGAGCGTGCGGCCCGCTTCGAGATCATGCGGCACGCGGCCGTGCTGAGCGGCGGCGGGACGATCGTCCAGGAGACCCGGCACTTCCACGAGGACACCGGGTCGACGACCTCGGGCCGCGTGAAGGAGGAGGCCGAGGACTACCGGTACTTCCCTGAGCCCGACCTGGTCCCGGTCGCGCCGTCCCGCGAGTGGGTCGAGGAGATCCGCTCGGCGCTGCCCGAGATGCCGCTGGCCCGCCGTACCCGGCTGCTCGCGGAGTGGGGCATCTCGGCCACCGACATGCAGGCCATTCAGAACGCCGGCGCGCTGGACCTGATCGTCGCCACGATCGACGCCGGTGCCGACGCGGCCTCGGCCCGCAAGTGGTGGATGGGCGAACTGGCGCGCAGCGCCAACGAGTCGGGCACCTCGCTGGACGAACTGGCGATCACCCCGGCGCAGGTCGCCCGGGTCACCGAGCTGGTCTCGAAGGGTGACCTCAACGACAAGCTGGCCCGCCAGGTCATCGAGGGCGTCCTCGCGGGCGAGGGCACCCCGGACGAGGTCGTCGACAGGCGCGGCCTCAAGGTCGTGTCGGACGAGGGCGCGCTCGGCAAGGCCGTCGAGGACGCCATCGCCGGCAACCCGGGCATCGCCGACAAGATCCGCGGCGGCAAGGTGGCCGCGGCCGGCGCCCTGGTGGGCGCGGTCATGAAGGCGACCCGCGGCCAGGCCGACGCGGCCCGCGTCAAGGAACTGATCCTGGAACAGCTCGGCGTCAGCGAGGGCTGAGCACCCGGTTCGCACGGTACGGCCCCGCAGGCAGCACCTTCGACGAGTCCATCTCCAGCCCGTGCATGTACTTCTT
>NZ_JBEYFC010000113.1:0-21720 GCF_040634175.1 Streptomyces sp. NPDC007162 | reverse complement strand
GTCGTACCGGACGGGGAGGCCGGGTCGGCGCCCACCACCAGTACCTTGCCGTGCGCACGGGGCGACAGCGGGAGCAGGCCGTCCTCGTTGACCAGCAGGGTGGTGGTGCGCTCGGCGACGCGGTCGGCGGCGGCCAGGTGCCCGGCCGTGCCGACCACCCGGCGCACGTCCTTCACGTCGACGTACGGCCTGTCGAGCAGCCCCAGCCGGGACTTCAGCCGCAGGATGCGCAGGATCGACTCGTCCAACCGGGACTCCGTCAGCTCGCCGTCCTGTACGGCCTTCAGGACGGCGTTCCACGCGACGTCGAGGTCGGGCGGGTCGAGGAGCTGGTCGACACCGGCCCTGAGGGCGAGCACGGGCACCCGGTCGTCGCCGTACTTCGTCCGCACGCCCGCCATGCCCAGCGAGTCGGTCACCACGACCCCGTCGTAGCCGAGTTCGCCGCGCAGGATGCCGGTGACGACGGGGTGGGAGAGGGTGGCCGGGTCGCCGGAGCCGTCCAGGGCCGGGAACTGGATGTGCGCGGTCATGATCGAGTCGATGCCGGCCCTGATCGCGGCCCGGAAGGGAACCGCGTCGAGCTCCTCCCACAGCTCCCGGCTGTGCGTGATGACGGGGAAGCCGGTGTGGCTGTCCACGGCGGTGTCGCCGTGCCCGGGGAAGTGCTTGGCGGTGGCGGCCACCCCGGCCTCCCGGTACCCCTGCGCCTCGGCGGCGACCAGCGCGCCCACCGCGTGCGGATCGGCGCCGAAGGAGCGTACGCCGATGATCGGGTTGGCCGGGTTCACGTTGACGTCGGCGTCGGGGGAGTAGTCCTGGCGGACGCCCATCGCCCGCAGTTCCGCGCCGGAGACCCGGCCGAGGGTGCGGGCGTCGGCCGTCGAGCCGCCCGCCCCGACCGCCATCGCGCCCGGGAAGAGGGCGGCGGGCTCACCGATCCGGCAGACGGCGCCGTGCTCCTGGTCGGTGGCGATGAGCACGGGCAGCCCGCGCGGCTGGTCCAGGGACGCCCGCTGGATGCCGTTCGACAGCTCGGCGATCTGCCGGGGATCACGGGTGTTGTGGGTCCAGGTGAAGTAGATGATTCCGCCGACCCGGTACTTCGCGACGAGCTCGGCGGCGGTGCGGACGCCGATCTCCCTGAGGTTGGCGTCGATGTCGGACTGGTCGGGGGCGGTGGCGGAGTGGCCGTAGAACCGCACCACGAACAGCTGGCCGACCTTCTCCCGGAGCGTCATCCCGGAGATGAGGGAACGCAGCTTCTTGTCGTCGGAGCCGAGGGAGTAGGCGCTGTTGCCGGCGGCCAGTGCCGCGGTGACGCCCGCGGTCGCGGCGAGGAGGGTGCGTCTGGAGGGCACGTGCGCTCCTTGCGGTGGGGGGAACGGCTGAGGGCACGGTAGCCGGAAAGGGGCCGCCATCGGCGCATTGGAGGGGGCACGTCGATGGCGGCGGGCCGGCGGCCGCGGTGCGGCGGAGAGGGTGGGCCGGCCGGTCGCAGCCGGCCGCGACGGCCGACACCGCACCACGGTGACGCTTCCGACAGCCTGCGCGTCGGACGGACGGGGGCGGGGTCCGGTTCCCACCGGCCGTCACACACCGAACAACCCGTTCCACCCCATGGACAGACATCCCCTCACCCGCCAGGAACCGGAGATCATCGACGCATGCCCCTCGCCCACATCCCCGGTTCCAAATCCGTCACCGCCCGCGCCCTCTTCCTCGCGGCCGCCGCCGACGGGGTCACCACCCTCGTGCGCCCGCTCCGCTCCGACGACACCGAGGGCTTCGCCGAGGGCCTGACCCGGCTCGGCTACCGCGTCGGCCGCACCCCCGACACCTGGCAGGTGGACGGCCGCCCGCAGGGCCCCGCGCTGCCCTCCGCCGACGTCCACTGCCGGGACGGCGCCACCACCGCCCGCTTCCTGCCGACCCTCGCCGCCGCCGGCCGCGGCAGCTACCGCTTCGACGCGTCCGAGCAGATGCGCCGCCGCCCCCTCGCCCCGCTCACCCGCGCCCTGTGCGACCTCGGTGTCGACCTGCGCCACGAGGGTGCGGAGGGCCACCACCCGCTCCGCATCGAGGCGGCCGGGGTCGAGGGCGGCGAGGTGACGCTCGACGCCGGCCAGTCCTCGCAGTACCTCAGCGCGCTGCTGATGCTCGGCCCGCTGACCCGCAGGGGCCTGCGGATCCGGGTGACGGACCTGGTGTCCGCGCCGTACGTGGAGATCACCCTCGCGATGATGCGGTCGTTCGGGGTAGTGGTGGCACGGGAGGGGGACACCTTCGTCGTACCGCCGGGCGGCTACCGGGCCACCACCTACGCGGTCGAGCCCGACGCCTCCACCGCGAGCTACTTCTTCGCCGCGGCGGCCGTGACGGGCCGTGAGGTCACCGTCCCGGGTCTCGGACAGGGTGCCCTCCAGGGCGACCTGGGTTTCGTGGACGTCCTGCGGAGGATGGGCGCGGAGGTGGAAATCGCCGCGGACCGCACCACCGTCCGGGGCACCGGCGAACTCCGCGGCCTCACCGTCAACATGCGGGACATCTCCGACACCATGCCCACCCTCGCGGCCGTCGCCCCCTTCGCGGACGGCCCCGTCCGGATCGAGGACGTGGCCAACACCCGGGTGAAGGAGTGCGATCGGCTGGACGCCTGCGCGGAGAACCTGCGGCGGCTGGGCGTGGCTGCCGAGACGGGCGACGACTGGATCGAGATCCGCCCCGGCACCCCCGCCCCCGCCGAGATCAAGACCTACGGCGACCACCGCGTCGTCATGTCCTTCGCGGTGACCGCCCTGCGCGCCCCGGGCATCACCTTCGACGACCCGGGCTGCGTGAAGAAGACCTTCCCGGAGTTCCACGAGGTGTTCGGTGAGCTGGCGGCGGGCTGGGGGATCCCGCTCGACGCCGCCTGAGCCCCCGTCCCACGTCGACGGCCGGATTCTCCCACCGGCACGCGGCCCCAGCGCCGGGGCGGCCCCTCGCGCCGCCGGGTCGGCTGCGCGGCGGGGGTCGGCCGTCGCATCTGTGGGCTGCGCGCCGCGGCCCGTGCACCTCCGCCACGTCCGTGGACCGGCCGTCGCGTCGCCGGGTCGGCCGGACGCCGTGGTGTCGTGGTCAGGCCGACTCGGTGAGCAGCCGGGAAAGGTGTTCGCGGCCCGCCTGCAGCAGACCGGGCAACGGGGCCGCCGACTCGTACCAGCGCTTCTCGTACTCCCAGCACAGCCAGCCGTCCCAACCGTGCCGGGAGAGGACCTCCACGCAGTCGGAGAGGGGCAGGATCCCGGCGCCGAGCGGCAGCGGGGTGGTGTCCTCGGCCGAGGCGATGTCCTTGACCTGGACGTAGCCGAGGTGGGGGGCGAGGGCGGCATAGGTCTCGGCGGGCTGTTCGCCGCCGAGCCAGGTGTGCATCACGTCCCAGAGGGCCCCGGCCATGCGGTGGCCGACCGGGCCGAGGACGCGGATGGCGTCGGCGCCGGTGCGGTGCGAGTCGTGGGTCTCCAGCAGGACGCGCACCCCTAGCGCCGCGGCGTCCTCGGCGACCGTGCCGAGTCGCCGGGCGGCGATCGCGTCGGACTCGGCGACGGGCAGGTCGGGATCGGCGCCGGGAAAGACGCGGACGAAGGGTGCACCCAAGTCGTGGGCGAGCTGGAGGAGTTGGCGTACCTCGTCGATGACCGGGGCGTCCTCGCCGGGCGCGGCGACGCGCGCGTACCCCGCGACGCCCAGGACTTCCACCCCGCACGACTTGAACTCGGCGGCGATGTCGGCGCGTTGGGCGGGCCCGAGGCCGGGGTGCACCGGTTCCTCCGGATGGGCGCGCAGCTCTACACCGTGGTAGCCGTGCGCGGTGGCGAGCGCCAGTACGTCCGTGACCGGCAGACCGGGGACCCCGAGGGTGGAGAAGGCGAACTTCATGTTCACCAACCTAGTCTCACCGGCCCGTTCCGTGCAGATCGAGCCGCCAGTCCTGCCCGACCAGGTCCTGCCCGAAGGAGCGGTGCGGTTTCTCGGCGCTGAGGACGAAGCCGTGCCGCTGGTAGAGGCGGCGGGCCGAGGACAGGATGTCATTGGTCCACAGCACCAGGTCCCGGTAACCGACCCCGCGCGCGAAGTCGACCACGGCACCCACCAGCCGGTCCCCGATGCCGAGCCCGCGGGCCTCCGGTTCGACCAGCAGCAGCCGCAGCCGCGCGGTGCCGGGGGCGTCGTCCCGTACACACATCACGCAGCCCACCGGCCGTCCCGCCCACTCGGCGATCCAGGTCCGCTCCAGGTGCGGGTCGTGGTCCTCGGCGTAGTCGGCGACGATCCGGGCGACGAGCCCCTCGTAGTCGGCGTTGAAGCCGTACTCGGCGGCGTACAGCGCGGCGTTGCGCTGCACGATCCAGCCCAGGTCGCCGGGGCGCGGCTCGCGCAGCACGGCCTCGCCGACGGCGTCCGGGGCGGGCCCGTCGCCGAGGATGGTGCGGATGGTGCGCATGGCCTCGGCGAGACGGGACCGCTCGCCGGGGTCGACGGCCCCGAGGAGCGAGCCGACCGAATCCCGGGCCCGCTCGTCCAGCAGCCCGGCGGCGGACCGGCCGGCCGGGGTGAGGGACACCCGTCGCCGCCGGGGGTCCTTCCGCGAGGGGGCGCGCTCGATCAGCCCGGCCTCCTCGAACTTGTTGAGGATCCGGCTCAAGTACCCGGCGTCGAGTGCGAGATCGGTGCGCAGGTCGGCGGCGTCGGTGTCCGTGGCGTGCGCGAGCTCGTAGAGCACCCGGGCCTCGGTCAGGGTGTACGGGGCGTAGAGGTGGCGGCCGTAGTCGAGGGCGCCGATGAGATTGGTGTAGAAGCGGTTGAAGGCGCGGACGTCCTGGACGGTCATGGCTGGACTCCGATGTTTGACTGAGTCAGAGATACCGTCCCCCGAGATTATCCCGTCACCTCGTCAGGTCGGAAGGCGTCGGCCCGAACGCGGGCCCCGCGCGCTTTACTTGCTCTTTTTGGCCGGTACTGGTCCTGCTTTTGACTTCGAAGCGTCAGCGCCGTAGGTTTATACACGAACGTCACTTATGTCCGTTTCAACTTCGGGAGTGACGTGGTCCGCCTGAGAACCCGTGCGGTGCGGAGAACCGCATCGAGGGCGGCGGACGCGCCCAGGGCTGCGCGCAGGCTCTGGAGCGCATGCAGGGCGGCCCCCTGGAGCGGGCGCCGTACACATCCACACCCTCGGAGAGGGGCGAGCACATGCGCGCGCACACCACACGTATGAAGAGGGTCGCCATCGCTGCGATCTCGGCGCCCATCCTGGCGCTCGCGGCCGGAGCGGGGGTCGCCGGCGCGGCCACCAACTCCGCACCCGCGCACGTCGGCACCTTCCTGGAAGACCACGGCGGAGGCGGCGGAGGCCACGGCGGCGGAGGCTACGGCGGCGGCCACGGTGGCAATGGCGGAGACCACGGCGGATACGGCGGAGACCACGGCGGTCGGGGAGACCACGGCGGTTACGGCGGAGACTACGGCGGTTACGGCGGAGACTACGGCGGTTACGGCGGCCACGGCCACGGCGGTTACGGCTACGGCGGCGACGACGACTACGGCTGGGGCGGCGGCCACGGCGGTGGCTGGGGCGACGACGGCGGCTGGGGCGGCGGAGGCTGGGGAGACTGACCCAAGTCGCAGTCCCTGAAGCTCCCTGGGAGCGGAGGGCGGATCCGGGTGCCCGCCTGCGGGCACCCGGACCCGTGCACCAGAACCCCTTGCACCGAAACCCTTACGGGCCACCAGGCCCCCAGGCTGTGGAGGCGGTGACCGGATGAGGATCGTCTGCGTGGGCGGAGGCCCGGCCGGACTGTACTTCTCGATCTCTGCGAAACTGCGGGACGCCGGACACGAGATCACCGTCGTGGAGGCGGACCCGCCGGAGGCCACGTACGGCTGGGGCGTCGTCTACTGGAGCGACCTGCTGGACATCCTGCACCGCAACGACCCCGAGAGCGCCCGCGCGGTCAGCGCCGGCTCCGTGCTCTGGCAGCAGCAGGACATCCGCGTGCACGGCTACCGCCACGACGGCACGGCCCACCTCAACGGCTACGGCTACAGCATGGGCCGCGCCGCCCTCCTCGACATCCTGACCCGGCGCGCGCGGTCCCTGGGCGTGGACGTACGGCACGGGGAGCGCCTCACCGACCCCGCCGACCTGCCCGAGGCCGACCTGGTGGTGGCCGCCGACGGCGCCAACAGCCGGATCCGGCAGAGCCGCGCCGAGCACTTCGGCACCCGGCTGGAGACCGGCCGCAACCCCTTCATCTGGCTCGGCACGGACCGGCAGTTCGACGGTTTCGTGTTCGCCTTCGAGGAGACCGAGGCGGGCTGGATCTGGTTCCACGCCTACCCGTCGTTCAAGGGCGTCAGCACCTGCATCGTGGAGTGCTCCCCGGAGACCTGGCAGGGCCTCGGCCTGGACACGCTGGACGAGGACGACGCCGTGCCCCTGCTGGAGAAGGTCTTCCACCGTCCGCTCGACGGCCACTCCCTGATCAGCAGGTCGCGCGGCGCACCGGCGAAGTGGCAGCGCTTCGCCCACGTCACCAACAGGACCTGGGTCGACGGCAACGTGGTCCTGGCCGGCGACGCCGCGCACACCACCCACTTCACCCTGGGCTCCGGCACCCGGCTGGCCGTGATCGACGCGATCGTGCTCTCCGAGGCACTCAAGCACTTCGCCGATCCGCAGGTCGCGCTGCGCGAGTACGACAGACGCCGCCGCGCGGAACTGCACCGCGTCCAGGCGTCGGCGCGCACCAGCATGGCCTGGTTCGAGCACCCCGACGGGTACCTGGAGCGTGACCCGGTCGACTTCGCCTACGCGATGGCGGTCCGCCAGGGCCACCAGCCCGCCTGGCGCTACCAGGCCCACCTCGCCACCCAGCGGACGCCGGTCCGCAAGGCCCTCCGCGCCTACGACACCGGCAAACGCTGGTACCACGACAGAAAACGAGGCGAGACCCCCCTACCTCTGCTGCACCGCCCGCCCTCGCACACCAGCTGACCCCGAACCCCCACCACGCCCCGCCCGGGGGCACCTCGGGCCATGGCCTCCTGGAAGCCCAGCCGGGCGTCCCGCACACGCGCGTCGCCCGTCCGGCGGGGGAGTTTCACCACGTCACCCTCCGCCGGGGGCGCCCCGGGCCATGGCCTCTTGGGGGCGCAGCCGGGCGGCTCGCGCCTTCGCGTCGCCCGTCCGGCAGGAAGCCCGAGTCTCGGGCTTCCGTCACGCTGCCGTCCGCCGGGGGAGTGTCGGGCCATCGTCACGCTGCCGTCCGCCGGGGGTGCCTCGGGTCATCGCCACGGCACCCTCCGCCGGGCGTCCCGCACACGCGCGCCGCCCGTCCGGCGGGGGCGGACGATCGTGGCGTCGCCCCCCCGGCGAGGGCGTTTCGGGGCGCCGCCTCCTCGGGACCCGGTCGGGCGGCCCGCACGTCCGCGCGTCCGCACGTCCCCTGTCCGTCGACGGCGCCCCCGGACGTCACCTCTTCATCGACGGTGAACGGGTGGGTGGGCGGGAATGCACCCCGGAGCCTCAGACCCGCGGCCCCCCCGACGACCCCCGCACCATCAGCTCCCCGCGAATGGTCGCGATCCCACCCGGCGGCGGCTCCTCCCGCCCCATGGCGATCCGCCCCGCCCGCGCCCCCGCCTCCGCCAACGGCAACCGCACCGTCGTCAGCGCGGGCACCACGTCGATGCTGAACGGCAGGTCGTCGAACCCGGCCACCGACACGTCCGCCGGGATCCGCAGCCCCGACTCCCGCAGCGCCGCGCACGCCCCCAGCGCCACGGAGTCGTTCGCGGCCACCACCGCCGTGAGCGAAGGGTCCCGCCGCAGCAGCTCCAGCGTCGCCTCGTACCCCGCCCGCCGGTCGTACCGCCCGTGCACGGTCCAGCGCGGGTCCTCCTCGATCCCGGCCGCGGCCAGCGCCGCCCGATGGCCCTCCAGCCGGTGCCGGGTGGTCGTCCGCTCCTCGGGGCCGGCGATGTAGCCGAGCCGCCGGTGCCCGAGCCCGATGAGGTGCTCGGTCAGCTGCTTGCCGCCCCCGCGGTTGTCGAAGGTCAGCGCCACCGCGTCGGTGTCCGGCGCCGGCGGCCGCCCGCACAGCACCACCCGGGTCCCGGCGTCCGCCAGCTTCCGCAGCTTCGCCGTCACCGCCGCCGCGTGCGGCGCGTCCTCCACGGCCCCGCCGGTCAGCACCACGGCCGCCGCCCGCTGCCGCTGGAGCAGGGTCAGATAGGTCAGCTCCCGCTCGGGCGACCCCCCTGTGTTGCACACCACAGCCAGCCGCTCGCCCCCCGCACGCCCGCCGGGCCCCCCGATCTCCGACTGGATCGCGCCCGCCATGATGCCGAAGAACGGGTCGGCGATGTCGTTGACGAGGATGCCGACGAGGTCGGAGGTGGCCGCCGCCAACGCGCTCGCCGGCCCGTTGAGGACGTAGTCCAGCTCGTCCACCGCCCGCAGCACCCGCTCCCGAGTGGTCGCCGCCACCGGGTAGTTACCGTTCAGTACGCGCGACACCGTCGCGGGCGAGACCTGGGCGCGGGCCGCCACGTCCGCCAGGGTCACCGTCATCTCGTCGTCCTCCGGTCGCGCGTCTCGTTGTACGCCGTCGTACACACACTGATCAACAGCCAGCTCAAAGGAAGCCCCCTTGCCGTGCAGACCATAAGGCCAATCACCCCGGTTGTTCGCCCCCTCGAACAACTCGACCCCGTCACGGTCTTGTACAGACCAGTGGGGAAAGGCTAGCTTCAGACCGTATAGAAAGCGCTTGCTGCGCCGCTGGGGCGCATGCGGACGAAGGGAAACACGTGACACGCAAGACGGTGCGTATCGCCATGAACGGCGTGACCGGGCGCATGGGCTACCGCCAGCACCTCGTCCGCTCGATCCTCGCGCTGCGCGAACAGGGCGGCCTCGACCTCGGCGACGGCACCGTGCTGTGGCCGGAACCGGTCCTCGTCGGCCGCCGGGAGCACGCGCTCCGCGAGATCGCCGACCGGCACGGCCTGTCCTCCGAGCACATCTCCACCGACCTGGACGCGGTCCTCGCCGACCCCACCATCGACATCTACTTCGACGCGCAGGTCACCTCCGCCCGCGAGGAGGCCCTGAAGCAGGCCATCGCCGCCGGAAAGCACATCTACACCGAGAAGCCGACCGCGACCGGGCTTGAGGGCGCCCTGGCGCTGGCCCGGCTCGCCGAGGCGAAGGGCATCAAGCACGGCGTCGTCCAGGACAAGCTCTTCCTGCCCGGCCTGCTCAAGCTGAAGCGGCTCATCGACGGCGGCTTCTTCGGCCGGATCCTGTCGGTCCGCGGCGAGTTCGGCTACTGGGTCTTCGAGGGCGACTGGCAGACCGCCCAGCGGCCGTCCTGGAACTACCGCGCGGAGGACGGCGGCGGCATCGTCGTCGACATGTTCCCGCACTGGGAGTACGTGCTGCACGAGCTGTTCGGCCGGGTGAAGTCCGTCCAGGCCCTCACCGCCACCCACATCCCGCAGCGCTGGGACGAGGGCGGCAAGCCCTACGACGCCACCGCCGACGACGCCGCCTACGGCATCTTCGAACTCGACGGCGGCGCCATCGCCCAGATCAACTCCTCCTGGGCGGTCCGCGTCAACCGCGACGAACTCGTCGAGTTCCAGGTGGACGGCACCGAAGGCTCAGCGGTCGCCGGCCTGCGCAACTGCCGTGTCCAGCACCGCAGCGCGACGCCCATGCCGGTCTGGAACCCGGACATCCCGGCCACCTACGCCTTCCGCGAGCAGTGGCAGGAGATCCCGGACAACACCGAGTTCGACAACGGCTTCAAGGCCCAGTGGGAGCTGTTCCTCAAGCACGTCTACGCCGACGCGCCCTACCACTGGGACCTGCTGGCCGGCGCCCGCGGCGTGCAGCTCGCCGAACTGGGCCTGCAGTCCTCGGCGCAGGGCCGCCGTATCGACGTCCCGGAGATCTCGCTGTGACCATCCGACTGCCCCTGGCCGACGGCTCGTTGCGGACGTACGAACCCCGCACCGAACCGCTCGCCGTCACCCCCGGCACCCCCTTCACCTCCCGTACGGTCTTCTCGGCGGCGCACGTCGTCGCCGACCCGTTCGCGGACACCAGTCCCGACGCGCCCGCGGCCGTCGACTGGGACGCCACCCTCGCCTTCCGCCGCCACCTGTGGTCGCACGGCCTGGGCGTCGCCGAGGCGATGGACACCGCCCAGCGCGGCATGGGCCTGGACTGGGCGGGCGCGGCCGAGCTGATCCGGCGCAGCGGCGCCGAGGCGAAGGCGGTCGGCGGCCGGATCGCCTGCGGCGTCGGCACCGACCAGCTGACCGGCCCGGCGACCCTGGCCGAGGTCCGGGCCGCGTACGAGGAGCAGCTCGCCCTCGTCGAGGAGACCGGCGCCCAGGCCATCCTGATGGCCTCCCGGGCGCTGGCCGCGGCCGCCTCCGGGCCCGAGGACTACCTCGACGTCTACGGCCACCTGCTCCGCCAGGCCTCCGAGCCGGTCGTCCTGCACTGGCTCGGCCCCATGTTCGACCCGGCCCTGGAGGGCTACTGGGGCTCGTCCGACCTGGACGCGGCCACCGGCACCTTCCTGGAGGTCATCGCCGCCCACCCCGACAAGGTCGACGGCATCAAGGTGTCGCTCCTGGAGGCCCGGCGGGAGATCGACATCCGCCGCCGCCTGCCCGGCGGGGTCCGCTGCTACACCGGCGACGACTTCAACTACCCCGAGCTGATCGCGGGCGACGAGCAGGGCTTCAGCCACGCCCTGCTCGGCATCTTCGACCCGCTGGGCCCGCTGGCGGCACAGGCGGTCCGCGTCCTGGACACCGGGGACACGGCGGGCTTCCGCGGCCTGTTGGACCCCACCGTCGAACTCTCCCGCCACCTCTTCCAGGCGCCCACCCGCTTCTACAAGACGGGCGTGGTCTTCCTGGCCTGGCTGGCCGGCCACCAGTCCCACTTCACCATGGTCGGCGGCCTCCAGTCGGCCCGTTCCCTGCCGCACTTCACCCGCGCCTACGAACTCGCCGACGGGCTGGGCCTGTTCCCGGACCCCAAGCTGGCCGAGGACCGCATGAAGACCCTCCTCGCCCTGTACGGAGTGAACCAGTGACCGGCGACCTGTCCCGCTTCTCGATCAACCAGATGACCGTCAAGCAGCTGTCACTGCCCGAACTGGTCGACGCCTGCCTGGAACTGGGCGTCCCCGGCGTGGGCCTGTGGCGCGAACCGGTGCAGTCGTACGGCGTCGAGGCGACCGCCAAACTGGTGCGCGAGGCGGGCCTGACGGTCACCACCCTGTGCCGGGGCGGATTCCTCACGGCGATCGACCCGGACGAACGCGCGGCGGCCCTGGCCGACAACCGCCGCGCCGTCGAGGAGGCCGCGACCCTCGGCACCGAGGTGCTGGTCCTGGTCTCCGGCGGTCTCCCGGCGGGCTCCAAGGACCTGCACGGCGCCCGCGAACGCATCGCCGACGCCCTGTCCGTCCTCGGTCCCTACGCCGAGGAGCACGGCGTCCGGCTGGCCGTCGAACCCCTGCACCCGATGTACGCCGCCGACCGCTGCGTGGTCTCCACCCTCACCCAGGCCCTGGACCTCGCGGAGCGCTTCCCCGCCCACCAGGTCGGCGTCACCGTCGACACGTACCACATCTGGTGGGACGACCAGGCCCCCGCCCAGATCGCCCGCGCCGGCGCCGGCGGCCGTATCCACACCTTCCAACTCGCCGACTGGACCACCCCGTTGCCGGAGGGCGTCCTCAACGGCCGCGGCCAGATCGGCGACGGCGCGATCGACATGCGCGAGTGGCAGGGCTACGTGGAGGCGGCCGGCTACACCGGCCCCATCGAGGTCGAACTCTTCAACGACGGCCTGTGGGCCCGCGACGGCCGCGAGGTCCTCACGGAGACGGCGGAGAGGTTCGTGACGCACACGGCGCACTGACACACCGGTGGCCTGCCCACTCCCTTCCCGGGCCGAAGGGCAGGCCACGGCCCTAAGATCGGGTGCGACACCCGAACGGAACGGACGCCGACGCCCATGTACGTCAGCCGGATCACCGTGAAGGACATCAAGTCCTTCCACGGCCCCCGCGAGGTCGACCTCACCCTGACCCGCCCCGACGGCAGCCACGCCGGATGGACCGTGCTCGCCGGGCGCAACGGCTCGGGCAAGACGACGCTGCTGCGGGCCATGGCGCTGGCGCTGGGCGGACCGGTGGCCGCGCGGGGTCTCGTCCAGGGATTCGAGGACTGGATCGCCCGGGGAGCGGATGCGGGCACCGTGGTGGCCGAGATCGTCCGGCACGAGTACTTCGACGGGTTCACTGCCAAGGGGCGGACGCTGAACGAGTTCCCGGTCGGGCTCACGTGGACGGCGCCGACGGAGGGATTCACGAGCCGTAGAGGTGCGCAGCCCGCGCTGGAGGAGATCAGGTTCAGCTCGAAGGCGAGCACGAGCCCGGCGCGCAGAGGGCCGTGGGCCGACAACCCGGTGGGCTGGTTCTGCGCGGCCTACGGTCCGTTCCGGCGCATGGCGGGGGGCTCCGGCGAGGTCCAGCGGCTGATGCTGGCCTCCGGCACGGTGGCCCGGCAGGCGAGCCTGTTCCACGAGGACGCGTCGCTCGCCGAGGGCGTCGCCTGGCTGATCGAGCAGCACCTGCGCGCACTCGAAGGCCGGCAGGGCGCCGAGGAACTCAAGAACGCGGCGTTGGCAGTCCTCGGCGACGGACTGCTCCCGGACGGCTATCGCGTCGAGGACGTCGACTCCGAGGGGCTGTGGGTCACCCGCGACGGGCAGCGCTTCCCGTTGCGCGAGACGAGCGACGGCCTCCGGACGGTCGCCGCCCTGGTCGTCGACATCCTGAAGCAGATCCACGACGCCTTCGGCGACGCCGCGTTCACCGGCCTGGGCGAGAACTCCGGCCTTCGCCTCGTGCCGGGCGTCGTCATCATCGACGAGATCGACGCCCATCTGCACGTCTCCTGGCAGCGCCGCATCGGCCCGTGGCTGACCGCTCACTTCCCCCACATCCAGTTCATCGTCACCACGCACAGCCCCTACATCTGCCAGGCCGCCGACCCCGGCGGCCTGATCCGGCTGCCGGGAGTGGACGAGGCGCGCCCGCCCGAGGTCGTCGACCAGGACCTCTACGACCGGGTGGTGTACGGCAGCGGCGACGACGCCGTCCTCTCCGACCTCTTCGGTCTCGACACGCCCTACTCCGAGCGGGCCGAGCGGGTGCGGGCCGAGTTCGTGGAGCTGGAGGCGGAGATCTACGACGGGGCCTCGTCACGCCAGTCACTCGACCGCTACCGGGAGCTCAAGCATCGGCTCGCCAGCTCGCCGTCGGCCCGTGTGGACGAGGTGAGCGCGCACCTCCGCCGGATCGGGGAGAAGATCACCGGGAGCCCGGAGGACGAAGAGGAGTGATCCGGCTTCGGCGTGCGGTCCTGTCGGCGGGTACGGCGGAACTGCTGAACGGGTACACCGACGACATCCGGCAGCAGGCCACGGAGAAGGAACGCAAGGAGAGAGCGAAGGAGCTCTGGGAGAGCCGTCGGCAGATTCGCCCCGCACTGCGCGCGGGGCTCACGGAGATGGCTCCCGGCCACGAACGCTGCATGTACTGCGGCGACAGCCAGGGCACGGACATCGACCACTTCGAGCCGAAGAGCCTGGCTCCGCTGCGTACCTTCGACTGGCTCAACCATCTGCTCGCCTGCTCGTTCTGCAACAGCAACCAGAAGCGCAACCACTTCCCCCTCGCGCCCGACGGCAGCCCCCTGCTGGTGGACCCGACAGCGGAGGATCCCCTGGATCACCTCCACCTGGTGCTCCCGGTCGGAACGTACCGGGGGCTGACCGACCGGGGCCGGGCCTGCATCGAGGTGTTCGGCCTCAACACGAGAACGGTCCTGGTCAAGGGGCGCATGGACGCCTACGCGACGGCCGGGATCTTCATGCAGCAGTGGCGCATGACCATGGACAGGGGGAAAAGCGACGAAGCGAAGAAGATCGTCCGGCTCGCCTGGAACCACCCTCTCGTCGATGTCCTGGTCGCCATGTTCCACCAGTCCGGCCACCCGGCGGCCGGTGATCTGTTCGCCGGGGAGGAGGAGATCCTCGACCTCCTGCTGGATCCCGAACTACGCGCCGCATTCATGCACTTCAGGGGGGTCAGCTACTGATACGCCCGTCCCGCACGGCCCCGACGAACGCGGCCCACCCGTGGGGGGAGAAGACCAGCGCCGGTCCGGTGGGTCCCGCTTTGCTGTCACGGACGGGGACGACGGGGTGGCCGGGGGCTACTTCGAGGCAGTCGCCCTGATCTCCGCCGCTGTAGCTGGACTTGTACCACTGCGAGCGCTCACCGCTGACCATCCGCGTGCTCCTCCGCTGCTGCTCTGACGAAGGCGAGTGACTTCTGCTGCGACAAAGCGTCGCTCAGAGCTAGAGCGTATGCGGTCTGGCTTGCGGCCACCAGCGCCGGATCATCCATCAAGTGGCCGGTCAGGAAGCCCTCTACGTAGGCCACCGGGGCGGCGTCCTCGAAGCTCATGAGCGTGAGGTAGCTCTGCTGAAGCGCGTGCGCCCCGACGCCGTACGGAAGGACGTGCACGCGAACCCGCCCCGCCTCGGACAGGTCGGCGATCTTTCGAAGTTGCTCGGCCATGACGTCCGGACCGCCCACGCAACGCCGCAGCACCGACTCGTCGAGCAGCGTCCAGACGACCGGGTTCGACGGGCCTTCGAGGATCCGGGCACGCTGTGTTCGAATGACAACGGCCTGGTCAAGTTCGTCCGCCGTGTGGTTCGGCCGGTACGCGCGGAACACGGCACGAGCGTAGCCATCGGTCTGGAACACGCCGGGCACCAGCGAGAGTGCGAACTGCTGGATCAGCGTGGCCTGTTGCTCAAGTTCGGCCACGGCCGCGAAGTGGTCGGCGTACTTGGACTCCAGATCCACCAGCCACCGCTCGAAGAACCCGTCCGTCTTGAGGGACCGGTCGATCCGGCGCGCATCGTCGGGCTTCGGCAACCGCCTCCCCGCCTCGAAGTGGCTGATCAACGTGGGCGAGCACACGACCAGTTCGCCCAGCCCCTCCTGAGTGAGACCGGCCGCGACGCGCCGCAGTCGCAGCTCCTCCCCGTACTTCTCCCGTTGCGTCCGAGGCTTCTGGCGCTCGCTCAAGTGGCCAACTCCCGTCCTGACAAAGGCTCTGTCAAGTCCCCGCCTCTGGAAGCGTAGCCACCTCCGACCCCACTCTGTGAGGGAAGCGCTACACAACGCAGTCACCGCAGGTGAGAAAGAAGGTCGGCATGGCACATCTCCTGGCCCGGCTGGTCGAGCCGTTGCTCCGGCTCTTCCTGCCCGCTCGCGGGCGACGGCGCGCCACGTATCCGTACTCCTGCCCGTACGTCGGCCGCCCGACGGCGTACCGCAGGGGCGAAGCCCCCTTGCGCGGCGAGGACAGCCCGCTCGTCCGCCCCTACCTCGACCACGTGGAGACCTACGCATGAACGGGCGCCTGCTTCCCTGGACCGGCGCGGACGGCAAGCCGTGCTACCTCGTCAGCGATGGCGAGGGGCATGTCTCGCGGCTCGCGGATCAGATCGAGACCCTGCACCTCGGCATGGCGGACGGCCTGCTGGACCACGCCGCCGCCCTCCTCGCGGAGCACCACGTGGTCCGTGACGAACTGCGCTACCTCGCCGCGCGGTTGACCGAATCCCTGCGGGACGTCAAACGCGTCGCGGAGAGCAGGGGCGCACGGCTGCCGTGCGATCCCGTGGGCTGAGCCACCTCCACCGGGCCACGACTACGAGTTCACCGCGTTCACCCAGGGAGCCAGGGCCTTTCGGTACGCCGGGAGGGACGGATCCAGCCACAGTGTCTTCGACTTGGGCTCCCCCTGGAAGTGTCGGACCTCAAGGGGTCACTCCGGTCGGCTCCTGCCCCGGGCCGACGGACGCCGTGCCGTCGTCGAGGTGCCTGCCTTCCGGCAGGCTCTGGAGACCGGTCCTGTCCGCCCCGCGGAGCCCGGGGTGCCCGACCTCAGCGTGCTCCGGGTGCAGGACGGCGGCTCGGTGACCCTCTGTGCCGACGGCGACGACGATCCGGACCGTGTCGCCGTCAACCGTGAGTTCCTGCTGGCTGCGCTGGCCGCCGGGGCCCGGGACCGGCTGGTTCTGGAGTTCGGAGCGCCCGCGGCGCCGATCGTGATCCGCCGCCCCGACGACGAGGGCGCCTTCTCGATGCTGATGCCGGTCCGGCTGGAGAGCTGACCGTACGTCACCGCCGGCGTCGCCACCGTCGTCGCCGCCGCCGGAAAGAATCTTGAACTCCTGTACAACCCTCCCCCCACCTCGCCTGTCATACGTGGTGTCAGGACTTTCGGAGGGGGATCCGGGGGGATCGCGGGGGTTCTGATCCGGAGGGGAAAGCCGAGGGGGGCCGGTCGACGGACCGGCCCCCCTCGAAGCAGCAGGAAGGGACCGGCGTCGTCATCCAGGCCCAGGGCTCGGTCCAGGGCGGCCGGGAGTTCCGCCGTCTGTTCGGCGCGCGCCGCCGGGCAGCCGAGGGACTCGGCCAGGGCCGGGAAGTCGATGCCCGTGATGTCCGTGCCCGGGACGGCCGGGAGACCTATCCGGCGGCCCAGCGCGCGGACAGCCGCATAACCGCCGTTGTCCAGCAGGACATAGCTGGCCGGGGCCGTGTGACGGGCCGCGCTCCACCGTGCCTGCACCGAGTACATCGCCGAGCCGTCCCCGACCACGCACACCACCCGGCGCCGGTCGGCGAGCGCCCGGCCCACGGCGAGGGGCAGGCCCCAGCCGAGGGCACCGCTGCCCGTGGTGAGGAAGCCGCCGCCCGACGCGACGGGCACGCGCGCGTGCAGCGCGTCACGGTGGCTCGGGGCCTCCTCCACGAGCACCCGGTCGCGGGGCAGCCGGGCCCGCAGCAGGTCGAGGAGCAGCTCCGGGGTGACGTCCCCGTCGGCGGGGGCCGGGGGCGGTACCGGACGGGGCGGCGGCGGTTCCCGGTCGGTCTCCTTCAGCAGCCCGGTGAGCCGCGTCAGCGCGGGCCGCAGGGTGGTCACGATGCTGGTGCCGGTGGGCAGCCAGGCGGCCTGGCCGGGGTCGCAGTCCAGGTGGAACAGCTCGGTACCGGGTGCGAGCGGCGGCCCGCCGTCCGCCACGTGGTAGGTGAACACCGGCGCGCCGAGCGCCACCGCCACGTCGTACGGCGCGAGACGTGCGGACAGCGCGCGGGCGAGCGGCGGCAGGAAGCCCTGGAACAGCGGGTGCGACTCCGGGAAGCCGGAACGGCCGGAGAGCGGGCTGATCCACACCGCGGCCCGGGGCCGCTCGGCCAGCACCCGCGCCTGGTCCAGCGCGTCCTCGTCGTCCACGCCGGGGCCCACCACGAGCGCCGGGCGCGCGCAGGTCTCCAGCCGGGCGGCGAGCGCGTCGAGGGCGGCCGGGGCGGCCGTGAGCCCGGAGTGCGCCGCGCGGGGTGCGACGTGCTCCGCGGGCCGGTCCCAGTCGTCCTCGGGCACGGACACGAACACAGGGCCGCGCGGCGGCGCCATCGCGACCCGGTACGCCTCGGCGAGCACGGCCGGCACGTCCTCGGCCCGCTCCGGCTGGCGCGGGTACTTCACGTACGGGCGTGGGAACAGGGCCGGTTCGTCGGCACCGAGGAACGGCCGCAGCTGGATCAGCGAGCGTGCCTGCTGACCCGCCACGATCACCAGCGGCACCCGGTCGCGGTAGGCGTTGAAGACGGCGCCGAGCGCGTACCCGGCCGCCATGCCGACGGCGACGGACTCCTGCAGCCCTACGCCTGGAGGTAGGTGACGTGGTTCGCGCTCGCGATGACGTCGACCTGTCCCTTGAGCAACGCGGGCAACGCCGGGATGCTCTGCTGCACGGGCTCGATGTGCACGTCCAGGCCTTCCTTGGCGAACAGTCCGCGGTCCCGGGCCAGGTAGAGGGCGGCGGAGTCGGTGAGCGGCAGCGCGGGCACGGTCAGCTGCTGCCGTCCGTCACTGCTCTGCGAGCCGCCGCCGCTGTCACAGCCCGC
The DNA here is from genome assembly GCF_040634175.1 of Streptomyces sp. NPDC007162. Taxonomy (NCBI): domain Bacteria; kingdom Bacillati; phylum Actinomycetota; class Actinomycetes; order Kitasatosporales; family Streptomycetaceae; genus Streptomyces; species Streptomyces sp. NPDC007162. The sequence continues at coordinate 3,577 of NZ_JBEYFC010000113.1, read as the reverse complement.
CAGGACCAGCGCCGCGGCGGCGAGCAGCACGGCGGTGCGTTTCGTTCCCGAACGTGATCGACGTAACCGGTGTAACCGACGTAAAGGCATGTCGGCATCCCTACCCGGATCTGTCATGATCTCTACAACCCGCCCCGGCTTTCATGGCGGTGCGCCGGGGGCGCGGAGGTGCGTCCACGCCGGTGCGATATGCCGTACGGATGAATCCGGCCGTTCGGTGACCGGTGGCGGGCGTGCCGGTGGGAAGGGCTTGTTGCACGTCGGACCCGTCACGGGCAGGGAGTCCCGCATGCCGAAGTTCCTCATCCAGGCCAGCTACACCCCCGAGGGAACGAAGGGCCTGCTCAAGGAGGGCGCGAGTGGTCGTCGTGCGGCCGTCGAGCGGGTGGTCGCCGGGCTCGGCGGGACCGTCGAGGCCATGTACTTCTCCTTCGGGGAGGACGACCTCGTGTGCGTCCTCGACTTCCCCGACGCCGTCTCGATGGCCGCCGCCAGTCTCAGCGTGAAGGCCAGCGGCGCGCTCCGTACCCGGGCCACGCCCCTCCTCACCCTCGACGAGGTCGACGAGGCGGCCCGCCGACAGGTCGACTTCCGGCCGCCCGGCGCGTAGGCGGACGGGGCCCGGCCCGCACAGGTGTCTGCTGGTGCCGGATCGGAGTGTGCGTCGACGGGCTGGGAGGGGCACGCGTTGACGGCGGGTTCGCCGTCGGGGACTGTCAGGACCCAGGTGGCCATGGTGTCGAGGACAGCGCGCAGTCCTTCGCCGAGAGGGGTGAGCCGGTACTCGACCCGTGGGGGATCTCCGGGTAGGCGGTGCGCAGGACGATGCCGTGGCACTCGAACCGGCGCACCCGGCTGGTCAGGGTGTGCGGGCTGATGCCGGGCAGGGCGTCGCGCAACTCTGTGAAGCGGTGGGGTCCGCGCAGGAGTTCGCGCACGATCGCCGACAGGGCCGGCGGTGCCGACGTGTCCGAGTCCACGGTCCGCCGCCGGTGTGACGAGCTGGTCGGCGTGGTTCGGAGCCGCGACGCCGACCGGCTCCCCAGCAGACGGAGACGCGGAAGGCTGCCCGGTCAGATCAGCGTGCACACCCCGAAGGCCGGTCACACCAGCCCTGTGAACCACGACCTCAAGTCGGCTGAGGCTCAAGGCAGTGGTGATGCGGCGGGCACCGATCGGTCGGGGTGGTCACCCGAAACGGCGGCTTCGTCCGCGTAGAGACGCAACTGATCGCCCTCCAGGCGGACGAGCGGATTGGTCCATGTCTCCGAGGGATCCGGGACGAACAGGCGGGTCGTGCTCCGCCGGGTGTCGTGGATCACGAGCGAGAGAATCCTGTAGCCGAGCAGACCAAGGGCGATCTGCTGTTCGGGATGGTCCTCCGGACCTGCTGCCTGCAGCACGTAAAACCGATCGCCCACCCAGTATCCGGACTGATCCAGCCAGGCATCTACCATCAGCGGAACGCCGTCCACCCAGACGCCGACTTCGCCCGAGCGGTTCGGGTTGCTCACGTGTACGGCCCGGTGGCGGTCGTCGGCGGAGAAATTCACGCGCAGTTCCCATGGGCTCCAGCAGTCCACGAAGTAACTGCAGGCTCCCGGCACCGGACCTTCACGGTCCGCAGCGGCACCGGCGGCGGAGATGCCGATGGGATCCTGACCGCAGGTCTCCGGCTCCCGGCACGGCCGGTCGATACGGCGACTGCAGCCCAGGCCCATCGCGGCGCAGTCCCGGGGCGTGGCCCGGGACAGCAGGTCGACGAGGCGCTCCTGGTACGGGGTGTCGTCGATACGACCGCGTATGCCGCCCTCATCCCACCAGGCGACCAGGTCGACCCCGACCCGTGAACGCCGCAACCACTCGCGCCAGCGCTCATCGCGGAGACCCCCCGGATGCGAGACCGCTCGTGAAGACGACACACCCTCATACGGCCCGTCCCCGTCCCGGCGACGCCCTGCCTTCTTACCACGTCTCCAACGCAAGACTCGGCCTCCTAGCGCCTTCCGGCAGCATCCGACAACGGCAGGCCGACCCAGTTTGCCGGTTGTCAGGCCCGTCCGATCTGATGAATAGGAGATCTTCATCGGCCGCGGGGCGTGATCCTTATGACGGGGAGCCGGACCAGGGGGTCTCCGGCGCGCGGCACCGTACTGCTGCTCCGGGAAGCGATCGGCTGCCGAACCGGCGCCTAGAAGAACACCCCGCACCGCAGCAGCACGTTCGCGTACGGGCGGGCCTCGCCCGTGCGGACGATCAGGTGTGCGTCCGCCGACAGGTCCTTCAGCCGTTCGTGCGGGACCAGGGCCAGGTCGGGAAAGCGGTCGTCCAGCAGGGCGGCGGCGGCCGGATTGGCCTCGCGGATCTCGGTCGCCGCCGTCGCGCCCTCCACGACCAGCTCGTCCAGCAGTCCCTCCAGCACCTCGGCGAAGGACGGCACCCCGGCCCGGAACGCCAGGTCGACGACGCGCGGCCCGTGCGGGATCGGCATCCCGGCGTCACAGACCAGCACCCCGTGCCCGTGCCCCAGCTCGGCCAGCGCACCGGAGAGATGACGGTTGAGAATCCCGGCCTTCCTCACAGCGCCTCGACCTCCTTCGCCGTCGGGTACGACTCCTGCGCGCCCCGCTTCGTCACCGCCGCCGCCCCGACCCGGGCCGCGTACGCCGCCGCCTCCGGCAGTGAGGCGCCGCCGCCCAGCCGTACCGCGAGGGCCGCCGTGAACGCGTCCCCGGCGCCCGTGGTGTCCACCGCGGCCACCCGCACGGAGGGGACGGCCGTCACCTCGTCGCCGTCGGCCACCAGCGCGCCGTCCGCGCCCAGCGTCACCACCACCGACCTCGGTCCCTTCGCGAGCAGCAGCCGGGCCCAGTCGGCCGGTTCCCCGCTCACGCCCGTTCCGCCGAGGATCGCCTTCGCCTCGTGCTCGTTGACGATCAGCGGGTCGCAGGCCGCGAGCACCTCAGGGGGCAGGGGCAGCGGCGGTGACGGGTTCAGCACGAAGCGGCTGCCCGGCGCCAGGTTCCGTACCACCTCCAGCACCGTCTCCAGCGGGACCTCCAGCTGTGCGGAGACCACCCGGGAGCGGTGGAGCAGGCCGGTCGCGGCCCGTACGTCCGCCGGTGCGAGACGTCCGTTCGCGCCGGGGGAGACCACGATGCTGTTGTCGCCGGAGGGGTCCACGGTGATCAGGGCGACGCCCGTGGGCGCCCCGCCGACCAGCACCCCCGCCGTGTCCACCCCGGCCGACCGCTGCGAGTCGAGCAGCAGCCTGCCGTGCGCGTCGTCGCCGACCCGGGCCAGCAGGGCGGTACGGGCCCCGAGCCGGGCGGCGGCGACCGCCTGGTTGGCGCCCTTGCCGCCGGGGTGCGTGGCGAGGTCGCCGCCCAGCACCGTCTCCCCGGCGGCCGGCCGCCGCTCGACCTCGATGACCAGGTCGGCGTTGGCCGACCCCACGACCAGGAGGTCGTACTCGTACATCACATGACTCCCTAAGCGAATGAGCGGCGAGGCGGCCGGGCCGCACACCGAAGTGAACGGCCCGGCCACGCACGTCCACGACGACCGCGATCCGGGC
>NZ_JBEYFC010000112.1:0-21776 GCF_040634175.1 Streptomyces sp. NPDC007162 | reverse complement strand
CCCCCGCCGACGATCAGTGAGAAGGACGACAACCTCACCGGTGACGACATCCGCGAGGGTCTGACCGCGATCATCTCGGTGAAGCTGAGCGAGCCGCAGTTCGAGGGCCAGACGAAGACCAAGCTGGGCAACACGGAGGCCAAGACCTTCGTGCAGAAGGCGGTCTACGAGCACCTGAACGACTGGCTGGACCGCAACCCGGTGGAGGCCGCGGACATCATCCGCAAGGGCATCCAGGCGGCCACCGCGCGCGTCGCGGCCCGCAAGGCGCGCGACCTGACCCGCCGCAAGGGCCTGCTGGAGAGCGCGTCGCTGCCCGGCAAGCTCTCCGACTGCCAGTCGAACGACCCCATCAAATGTGAGATCTTCATCGTCGAGGGTGACTCCGCCGGCGGCTCGGCCAAGTCCGGCCGCAACCCGCAGTACCAGGCGATCCTCCCGATCCGGGGCAAGATCCTCAACGTCGAGAAGGCGCGGATCGACAAGATCCTGCAGAACCAGGAGATCCAGGCGCTGATCTCCGCGTTCGGCACCGGTGTGCACGAGGACTTCGACATCTCGAAGCTCCGCTATCACAAGATCATCCTGATGGCGGACGCCGACGTCGACGGCCAGCACATCAACACCCTGCTGCTCACCTTCCTGTTCCGCTTCATGCGGCCGCTGGTCGAGGCCGGCCACGTGTTCCTGTCGCGGCCCCCGCTGTACAAGATCAAGTGGGGTCGGGACGAGGTCGAGTACGCGTACTCGGACCGTGAGCGCGACGCCCTCCTGGAGCTGGGCCGGCAGCGCGGCAAGCGCGTCCGCGAGGACTCGATCCAGCGCTTCAAGGGTCTCGGCGAGATGAACGCCGAGGAGCTGCGCGTGACCACGATGGACGTCGACCACCGCGTCCTCGGCCAGGTCACCCTCGACGACGCCGCTCAGGCCGACGACCTGTTCTCGGTCCTGATGGGCGAGGACGTCGAGGCCCGCCGCCAGTTCATCCAGCGCAACGCCAAGGACGTCCGCTTCCTCGACATCTGAGTCGGTCTCAGCTGACCGCACCAGGAAGGATCTTCACCAGCAATGGCCGACGAGAACACTCCTGTCACCCCTGAAGAGGGCGGCGACGTCGTGATGCGGATCGAGCCCGTCGGGCTCGAGACGGAGATGCAGCGCTCGTACCTCGACTACGCGATGTCCGTCATCGTCTCCCGTGCGCTGCCCGACGTCCGGGACGGTCTCAAGCCCGTCCACCGGCGCGTGCTGTACGCGATGTACGACGGCGGCTACCGCCCCGAGCGCGGCTTCTACAAGTGCGCCCGTGTCGTCGGCGACGTCATGGGCAACTACCACCCGCACGGCGACTCCTCCATCTACGACGCCCTGGTCCGTCTCGCCCAGCCCTGGTCGATGCGGATGCCGCTGGTCGACTCCAACGGCAACTTCGGCTCCCCGGGCAACGACCCGGCGGCGGCCATGCGGTACACCGAGTGCAAGATGGCGCCGCTGTCGATGGAGATGGTCCGCGACATCGACGAGGAGACCGTCGACTTCACGGACAACTACGACGGCCGCTCCCAGGAGCCGACCGTCCTGCCGTCCCGCTTCCCGAACCTGCTGATCAACGGCTCCGCCGGCATCGCGGTCGGCATGGCCACCAACATCCCGCCGCACAACCTGCGCGAGGTCGCGGCCGGTGCCCAGTGGTACCTGGAGAACCCCGAGGCCTCCCACGAGGAGCTGCTCGACGCGCTGATCGAGCGGATCAAGGGCCCCGACTTCCCGACCGGCGCCCTGGTCGTCGGACGCAAGGGCATCGAGGAGGCGTACCGCACCGGCCGTGGCTCGATCACCATGCGCGCGGTCGTCGAGGTCGAGGAGATCCAGAACCGCCAGTGCCTGGTGGTGACGGAGCTGCCGTACCAGGTGAACCCCGACAACCTGGCGCAGAAGATCGCCGACCTGGTGAAGGACGGCAAGGTCGGCGGTATCGCGGACGTCCGTGACGAGACCTCCTCGCGTACCGGCCAGCGTCTGGTGATCGTGCTGAAGCGGGACGCGGTCGCCAAGGTCGTCCTGAACAACCTGTACAAGCACACCGACCTGCAGACCAACTTCGGCGCCAACATGCTGGCGCTGGTCGACGGCGTGCCGCGCACCCTCTCGCTGGACGCGTTCATCCGGCACTGGGTGACGCACCAGATCGAGGTCATCGTCCGCCGGACGCGTTTCCGGCTGCGCAAGGCCGAGGAGCGGGCGCACATCCTGCGCGGTCTGCTCAAGGCGCTGGACGCGATCGACGAGGTCATCGCGCTGATCCGGGCCAGCGACACGGTCGAGATCGCGCGCACGGGCCTGATGGAGCTCCTGGAGATCGACGAGATCCAGGCGAACGCCATCCTGGAGATGCAGCTGCGCCGGCTGGCCGCCCTGGAGCGCCAGAAGATCATCCAGGAGCACGACGAACTCCAGGCGAAGATCACCGAGTACAACGCGATCCTGGCCTCGCCGGAGCGCCAGCGGGGCATCGTCAGCGCTGAGCTCGCCGCGATCGTCGAGAAGTTCGGCGACGACCGCAAGACCATGCTGGTGCCCTACGACGGTGACATGTCCATCGAGGACCTGATCGCCGAGGAGGACATCGTCGTCACGGTCTCGCGCGGCGGGTACGTCAAGCGCACCAAGACCGTCGACTACCGGGCGCAGAAGCGCGGCGGCAAGGGCGTGCGCGGTACGAAGCTGAAGGAAGACGACATCGTCGACCACTTCTTCGTCTCGACCACGCACCACTGGCTGCTGTTCTTCACCAACAAGGGCCGGGTGTACCGCGCGAAGGCCTACGAACTGCCGGACGCCGGCCGGGACGCACGCGGTCAGCACGTGGCGAACCTGCTGGCCTTCCAGCCGGACGAGGCGATCGCCGAGATCCTCGCGATCCGGGACTACGACGCGGCGGACTACCTGGTGCTCGCCACCAAGGCCGGTCTGGTCAAGAAGACGCCTCTGAAGGATTACGATTCGCCTCGCTCCGGCGGTGTGATCGCGATCAACCTGCGGGAGCGCGAGGACGGTTCCGACGACGAACTGATCGGTGCCGAACTGGTCTCGGCTGACGATGATCTGCTGCTGATCAGCAAGAAGGCACAGTCGATCAGGTTCACCGCCTCCGACGACACTCTCCGTCCTATGGGCCGGGCCACCTCCGGTGTCAAGGGCATGAGTTTCCGGGAGGGTGATGAACTTCTGTCGATGAATGTTGTTCGACCCGGTACGTTCGTGTTCACTGCCACCGACGGGGGGTACGCGAAGCGGACCCGTGTCGACGAGTACCGCGTCCAGGGCCGCGGCGGCCTCGGAATCAAGGCCGCCAAGATCGTGGAGGACCGCGGGTCGCTGGTCGGCGCGCTGATCGTCGAGGAGAACGACGAGATCCTCGCCATCACCCTGTCCGGCGGTGTGATTCGCACGCGAGTCAGCGAGGTCAGGGAGACGGGCCGTGACACCATGGGCGTCCAACTGATCAACCTGGGCAAGCGCGATGCCGTCGTCGGCATCGCACGTAACGCCGAGGCCGGCAGCGAGGCGGAGGAAGTCGACGGCGAGGACGCCGTGGACGAGTCCGCCGAGGGTGTCGCGACCAGCGGCACGGACGAGGGTGAGGCGCCCTCGGCCGAGTAGGCACGAGGAGTGAGTCATCGTGAGCGGAGCCACGGGCGCCGGATCGGCCGGTACCTCTACGGGTACGGATGCGGACGGCGGCGGCCGTGGCTCCGCCGCGTCCGGCGGGGGCGGTGCGGCGCAGCCGCAGCAGGCGGACACGCACACCACCCAGCTGAAGGCGATCAAGGCGCCCACGAAGGCGGCCGCGCCGGACGGGCAGGGAACCCAGGGGGGAACCGTGACCGACAGCCGAGGACCTGGTGCGCCGGGGGCCCAGCCGGCGCCCGCGACGACCCCGCAGCAGGCCCCTTCCCCGCTGCCCGGGGAACGGCGCACGGAGCAGCCCGCCGGGCCGTACCACCCGCCGCAGGCCTACCCGGCGGCGGAGGCCGCGCAGGCGCCCACAGGGGCGGTACGACGGCCCCGTACCGGCGCGGGTACGCGCACCGCGCCGCGCACCCGCAAGGCCCGGCTGCGGGTCGCCAAGGCCGACCCGTGGTCGGTGATGAAGGTCAGCTTCCTGCTCTCCATCGCGCTCGGCATCTGCTCGATCGTGGCGGCCGCGGTGCTGTGGATGGTGCTGGACGCCATGGGGGTGTTCTCGACGGTCGGCGGCACGATCTCGGAGGCGACCGGCTCCAACGAGTCGAACGGCTTCGACCTCCAGTCGTTCCTGTCCCTGCCGCACGTCCTGATGTTCACGGCGATCATCGCGGTCATCGACGTCGTCCTCGCGACGGCGCTGGCGACCCTCGCCGCGTTCATCTACAACCTCTCCGCGGGCTTCGTCGGCGGAGTCGAGCTGACCTTGGCCGAGGACGAGTGACCGGGGTTCAAACCCCTCCTGTCGGTCCCCTGACAACCGATTTTGGGACTGCCCCGGTCGTGCGCTAATCTTCAGGAGTCAGCGCGCGGGACACACACCGCAAAGCGCGGCGGGGCTATAGCTCAGTTGGTTAGAGCGCATCCCTGATAAGGATGAGGCCACAGGTTCAAATCCTGTTAGCCCCACCAGCTGGAAGACCCTCGGTCCATCAGGACCGGGGGTCTTTTGCGTTCGGTCTTCTGCGTCGGCTCCTGCGGGTGGGGGCATGAAAGAACCCGACCGCTGGCGACGGGGGATGCACCAGCGATCGGGCTGCGTTCAGCCTAACAAGGTGGCCTGTGCGGTGGGAGTCAACTTCTCGGCCGTCTTGAGCAGTTGTGATCGGGATCACTCAGATGTGGTCACGGGTGGGGATGGATCAGTCGTTGCAGGGCGGGTCGTAGGTGAGGCGGGGGAGGTATTCGCGCCATCTGGCCGGGGTGAGGACGTTGCGGGTGGCCGAGCAGATGCGGGTGACGGCCTCGTCGACGTCCAGGCTCCACAGGCGGACCGTGTCGGCGCCGCTGGAGACGCCCAGCATGTCGCTCTGCGGGCCGAAGGAGAGGAAGTTGCCGGTCTTGGCGTTGGGACTCATCGACTGGCCGATGGGGTGGGCGGAGCCGGGGTCGGAGACGTTCCACAGGCGGACCGTGTTGTCGTTGCCGCCGCTGGCCAGGGTCCTGCCGTCCCGGCTGAAGGTCAGGGAGACCACGGCCTCCGTGTGGCCGGTGAGGACCGCGGCCAGCCGGGTCGCGTGCGCCGGGTCGGAGACGTTCCACAGCCGGACCGTGTCGTCGTCGCTGCCGCTGGCCAGAGTGTGCCCGTCGGGGCTGTAGGCCAGGGTGTTGATGGGGCCCAGATGGCCGGTGAGGGGGCTGCCCAGGGCCTTGGCGTGCGCCGGGTCGGAGACGTCCCACAGGCGGACCGTGCCGTCCGCGCTGCCGCTGGCCAGGGTCCTGCCGTCCGGACTGAAGACGAGCGCGTTGACGTAACCGGTGTGGCCCCTGAGGGGTGCGCCGAGGCGCCTGGGCCGGGCCGGGTCCGAGATGTCCAGGAGCTGGACGGTGCGGTCGTCGTAGTCGGCGGCCACGGTGTGCCCGTCGGGGCTCAGTGCCAGCGCCTCGGCGCCCGCGTACCGGGTGTCCAGCCGGACCGGTGCGCCGTACTGGGCGGGGTGCGCGGGGTCCGAGACGTTCCACAGCTGCACCCAGTTGACGTTGTTCTCGCCGGTCAGGATGACCAGGGTGCGGCCGTCGCGGGTGAAGACCATCGAGCGCAGGTCCCGCCACCCGGTCCGGAACGGCTCGCCGAGGGCCCTCGGCCGCGCCGGATCCGAGATGTTCCACAGCCGCATCCGGCTGTCGCCGCCACCGGTGGCGAGGACCCGTCCGTCCGGGCTGAACGTCCCCGACTCACCGATCATGTCCGCCCCCGGGACCGACCACAGCCGCACCTTGCCGTCACCGCTGCCGGTGGCGAGGGTGTGCCCGTCCGGGCTCCAGCCGACGGCGTACATCTCGCCGCTGCTCCCCGCGAGCGGCTCGCCCACCTGGGAGGGGAACGCCGGGTTGTCGACGTTCCACAGGCTGGCCGTGGAGTCCGCGCTGCCCGCCGCGAGCATGGAGCCGTCGGGACTGAAGGCCACCGACCAGACGGGCCCGGTGTGGCCGGTGAGCGGGCCGCCCAGGGCCTTGGCGTGAGCCCGGTCGGAGACGTCCCACAGCCGTACGGTGTCGTCCTTGCTGCCGCTGGCCAGGGTCCGGCCGTCCGGGCTGAAGGCCACGGAGTGCACGGTCATGGAGTGGCCGAGCAGCGGAGCGCCGACGCGCTCGGGATGCCGGATGTCGGAGACGTCGTAGAGCAGGATCGCGTTGTCGTCGCTGCCGGCCGCGAGCGTGTGGCCGTCGGGGCTGAATGCGACGGAGCGCACCGCCTCGGTGTGGCCGGTGAGGGTGCCCAGCGACGCGGGGTGACGTGGGTCGCGGACGTTCCACAGGCGGACGGTGTGGTCCTCGTCCGCGGTGGCCAGGGTCCGGCCGTCCGGGCTGAAGGCGGCCAGGTAGACGGTGCCGTCGTGGCCGTCCAGGGGCGGGCCCAGGAGGGCGGGGTGCTGCGGGTCGGAGACGTCCCACAGGCGGACGGTGCCGTCGTCGCCGGCACTGGCCAGGGTCTTGCCGTCCGGGCTGAAGACCGCGCTGGAGACCCAGCTGGTATGGCCGCGCAGCGGCTTGCCCAGGGGTTCGGGCCGGGTCGGGTCGCTGACGTCCCACAGCCGGACCGTGCGGTCGTAGGCGGCGGTGGCCAGGATCTTGCCGTCGGGGCTGAACGAGGTCAGGTAGACGGCGCCGGTGTGTCCGAGGAGGGGAGTGGCGAGGGGCGCGTTCACGATCGATATCAGGCGGTTGGCGGCGCCCTCGTCGTCCCGGCGCAGTCGGTGGGCGACCAGGTCCAGCTGGGCGGAGAGCGACGGGTCGGAGTACTGGAACCGGTCGGCCTCCGCGACCACCTGCTCGAACACCGCGTCGTCCCGCTGCTGCCGGGCGACCACCGCGGAACCGGCGGCCAGCACCGCGAGCACGACCAGCGCCGACACCGCGGCCCGGCTGAGCCAGACCGTCCGCCGGCGCAGCCGCACCGAGGCGGCCAGGAACTCCACCGCGCTGCGGGTCAGGAAGGTGTCACCGGCCGACTTCGCCCAGATGTGGGCCTGTTCGAGCCGTGAACCCCGGTACAGAAGTGCGGAGTCGTGGTGCGACTCGTCCCAGGCCCGGCCGTCCTCCTCCAGCCGCTGGCGCAGCAGGTTGCCGTTGCGGTCCTCGTCCAGCCACTCGCGCAGCCGGGGCCAGGCGTGCAGCAGTGCCTCGTGGGTGATCTCCACGGTGTCCGCGTCCAGCGTCACCAGCCGGGCCCGGACGAGGGCTTCGAGTGACTCCTCCGTCTTGTTCGGGTCGGTCGACTCGGCGGCCAGCTGACGCCGGGTGCCGCGTCTGCGGGTCGCCTGGGTGTCCTCGCCGAGCCGTACCAGGCGGAGCAGGAGCAGCCGGGCGGCGGTACGGGCGGCGGGGTCGAGGCTGGACCAGGCGCGTTCGGCGGTCGCGGCGACGGCGCCCTGGATGCCGCCGGCCGCCCGGTAACCGGCCAGGGTCAGGCGGCCCGCCTTGCGGCGCTGCCAGGTGGCGAGCAGGGCGTGGGAGAGGAGGGGGAGCACGCCGGCGTCATGGGCGCCGCGCGGGCCGTCGGCGCTCACCTCACGGACGATCAGTTCGGCGAGGCCGGGCTCCAGTTCCAGGCCCACCGCCTTGGCGGGGCCGGTCACGGCCTCGCGCAGTTCGGCGGTGGTCAGCGGGCCGAGCACCATGTGCCGGTGCTGGAGCGCGTCGGCCAGCTCCGGGTAGCCGAGGCACTGCTCGTAGAAGTCGGCGCGGATACCGAGGACGACCAGGGCGGGGGCCTGCCGGCCGGGGGCGGTGGATGTGCTGGCGGCGTGCAGGAGCCGGACGAAGACACGGCGGTCCGCCTCGTCGGCGCAGAGGGTGAAGGCCTCCTCGAACTGGTCCACGATCACGATCGGACGGGGCGGAGCAGAGCCGTCGGCCGGACGGTCCGTGTCGGCCCCCGTGGGCCATGTTTCACGTGAAACATCGTCGGACGCCCGCCGGGCCCAGGCCGTGACCGCTTCTCGTACGGCGTCCGGGTCGTCCAGCTCCGTAAGGTCGGACAGCTGGGGTATGCGGCGGGTCAGTTCCTTCACCGGGTCCGCTCCCGGTACCAGCTGAAGGATCCGGTGCGGGCGTCCCTCGTCGTCGGCGAGGGCGCCGTCCTGCAGTGCGGTGACCAGACCGGCGTTGAGCAGCGAGGACTTTCCCGAGCCCGAGGCGCCGACCAGCATGACCAGACCGCCGGCCGCCTCCGCCGAGCGGAGCTGGGCGACCAGGGCGTCGGTGCTGCGCTCCCGGCCGAAGAACCAGCGGGCGTCCTCACGCCGGTAGGAGGCCAGACCCCGGTACGGGCAGACGCTGTCGACCGACGGCGCCGCGTCCGTCTCCTCGGCCGCTTCCGGCGCGGCGGGCTCGGCGACCGGGTCCGCCACGGCCCGCTCCCACAGCCTCTGCCACTGCGTCAGGTCGTACAGTCCGGAGGAGACCGCCACCGGCTGGGCACGACGGGCCTGCGGGATGAGGACGTGGAGTACGGCGGAGAGCGCCGCGAACTGTGCGGGGACGTTCTTCGCCCGCCTCCAGTCGCTGATCCGCTGCGCGGAGACCCGTACGGGCCGGCCCCGCTCGTCCATGCGCTGTTGCCGGTCGACCGCCTCCGCGACGCGTTTGAGCGGAGGATTACCGGCCTCCTTGTACAGCAACGCGAGACGTTCCGCGAAGGCCGTGCGTGCCCCGGCGTCGGGACCCAAGGTGCCCCACCCCTTTACTTCCCCCGCTGCTGGACATCCGGACCGGAAAACTCACCTTATACGGCTGACCTGCGGCGAAGCACTGAGGCGGATGCGCCGACCTCCTCAGATGTGCACCTCGGCTGGCAGGATTTCGTCCCAGCAGCGCGGTAATCGGGTGTCACCCGACGGGCCGACCAGCTCAGCAGTCGCAGAGACAGCTCACGGCACCGCACGTTCTCGGTCACCTTCACCCGGCGCGATCCTGCCGGAGTGACCGGAAGACAGGGAGCAGCTCTCGCCCACCGAGCCGGACGAGCCTGCCGGGCACGCCGGGCCTGCCGAGCCGACCGTCGTCCTCAGGGGCGCGGTCCGATGTCACCCGCGCCGTTCGGCGCCGGTCCCCACGTGGGGAGGGACCGGCGCCGAACGGCACGGGGCCGACGTGCGGTGCGGCAGGGCGTGCGGCCTTTTGCGCCGCCGTTGGTCTCAGCGTCCCGTCCAGCCTGCCGCGCGCGCCGTTTCGGCCGCGTGGTCCTCCGCGGCGTCGGCCGCCGAGTTCAGTGCGGGGTTCTGTCCCGCCGCCGTGCCGCCCGCCGCCCTCGCGGCTGTCTGGGACGCGGTGAGGGCGGCACGCAGGGCCGTGGCCGCCGCGGGGGTGTCGTCCAGGGCTTCGGCGACCTGTGCGGCCAGTGCCGCGCTGGCGGCGGCGTTGCGGGCGCAGCGGGCGGCTGCCGCCGGGTCGGGGGCGGGGGCGTCCAGGGCGGTGAGGGACTGGGCCGACAGCCGGAGTGCGTTCGCGGCCCGGCCGACGGGGGTGGTGGGGACGGTCTGTGCGGCGTCGGGGGTGACTCCCGCGTGGTGGCAGGTGGCTGCTGCGCGTTCGTACGCGCTGCGTGCGCGGGCCGCGTGCAGGTGTCTGAGGGTGTCTGTCGAGGCGGGGTCTGCGGGACCGGTCATTGGTGTCTCCTCGATGACGGGGGCCGTAGTGGGGCGCTGCGTCCGCTAGCCGAACAGGCCCAGGGCGTTGTCCAGGGACCAGGTCTGCCAGCTGATCGCGAACAGGGCGGTCAGGGAGATCAGGGCCATCATCAGGTTCTGCCCCTGTTCCGCCCAGTCGTGGATCATGAGGATCAGGTAGACCAGGTTGAGCAGGCACCCGGCCACCAGCGCGATCGGGGTGAGGAGGCCGGACACCAGGCCGAGGCCCAGGGCGAGCTCCGCGTACGCCACCACGTAGGCCATCAGCCGGGGCCGCGGCGCGACGACGGCGTCGAAGCCCCGTCGGACCACCGACCAGCGGTGTTTCTCCGCGACACCGGCCGCCCACCTGATGCCCCCGCCGCCGAACCACTGCTTCTTGTCCTTGTGCCGCCAGCTCTCCAGCCACCACAGTCCGAGCCCGATGCGGAGCACCGCGAACCATTCGGCACCGCTCAGCAAGGCTGATCGCATCCCGCACCCTCCCCGGATCCCGTACTTACCTGACGATCCGTCAGTTCAGCGGAAGGCGGCGCGGGTCGCAAGGGGTCCGGCGGCTCTTGCTGGTACCGGCTCGCGGGCCTAGCCTGAATGCCGACGGCTCATCTGATGGACCGTCAGATTTATGGGAGACTCCGCAGGCAGCAGGGGGTAGGCATGGCAGACGACGCGACCGGCACCCAGGATCTGCCCAGGGTGATCAGCGTGGACGACCACGTGATCGAGCCCGCGCACCTCTTCGAGAGGTGGCTGCCGGGCAAGTACCGCGACAAGGGGCCCAAGCCCTTCACCGCAGGCATCGGCGAACTCGCCTACGTCGGCGGCAAGTACCGGTTCACCACCGACCCCCAGGGCCAGATCACCGACTGGTGGGAGTACGAGGGTCTGCTCTTCCCGTACAAGCGCATCATCGCGGCCGTCGGTTTCTCCCGGGACGAGATGACGCTCGACGGCATCACCCGGGAGCAGATGCGGCCCGGCTGCTGGGACCCGAAGGAACGGCTCAAGGACATGGACGTCAACCATGTCGAGGCCTCGCTCTGCTTCCCGACCTTCCCGCGTTTCTGCGGGCAGACCTTCGCCGAGGCCGAGGACAAGGAGGTCGCGCTGGCCTGTGTCCGTGCCTACAACGACTGGATGGTGGAGGAGTGGTGCGGGGACAGCGGCGGCCGGCTGATCCCGCTGTGCCTGATCCCGCTGTGGGACATCGACCTGGCCGTCGCCGAGATCCGGCGCAACGCCGCGCGGGGGGTGCGCGCGGTCACCTTCAGCGAGATCCCCACCTACCTGGGGCTGCCGTCCATCCACTCCGGCTACTGGGACCCGTTCTTCGCGGTCTGCGAGGAGACCGGGACGGTCGTCAACATGCACATCGGCAGCAGCTCCCAGATGCCGGCCGCCTCCCCGGACGCGCCGCCCGCCGTGCAGGCCTCGCTGAGCTTCAACAACGCCATGGCCTCGATGATGGACTTCCTCTTCTCCGGGGTCCTGGTGAAGTTCCCCCGGCTCAAGCTGGCGTACAGCGAGGGCCAGATGGGCTGGATCCCGTACGCCCTGGAGCGCGCCGACGACGTCTGGGAGGAGCACCGCGCCTGGGGCGGCGTCAAGGACCTGGTCCCGGAGCCGCCGTCGACGTACTACTACCGGCAGATCTTCTGCTGCTTCTTCCGCGACCGGCACGGCATCGAGGCGATCGAGACCGTCGGCGTGGACAACGCGACCTTCGAGACGGACTACCCGCACGTCGACTCGACCTGGCCGGAGACCAAGCGGGTGGCCCAGGAGCACGTGGGCGGTCTGGCCCCGGAGGTGGCGTACAAGCTCTTGCGCGGCAACGCCATCCGGATGCTGGAGCTGCCGTTCACGTAGCCGGGTTCAGCGGGTGTCCGGTTGGGCAGGGGACCTTCCATGAAGGTCTCCGTCGACGCCGACGTCTGCTACGGATCCGGCGAGTGCGCGTTCCGGGCACCCGCTGTGTTCGGTTTCGAGGACGGGTACGGTTTCGTCCTGCCCGGACGCGCGGAGTCCGGGGGACCCGGGGAGCCCGGGGACGACGAACTGATCCGGGACATCGCCGAGCGCTGCCCGTCCCAGGCGATCCGGATCGACGGCGAGAAGGTCACCGACTAGCGGATGAGCAGCACCGGTACGCCATTCACCGAACTCCTGGCCACCCTCGGCCGGCGCTATGTCCGCGACTTCCCCGGTCCCTGGGGCAAGACCGTCGCCGCCCGTGCGCTCAACCCCTATCTGCGCGACCACCCGCGCCGGCGCGTCGTGGAGACGCTCACCGGCGCCCGGTTCGCCGTCGACACGCAGGACCTCATCCAGCGCTACCTCTACCTCTTCGGGGTGTGGGAGCCGCACATGACCCGCTGGCTGCGCGGCCGACTGGCGCCCGGGGACTGCTTCGTCGACGTCGGCGCCAACATCGGCGTCTTCAGCGTCCTGGCCTCCCAACTGGTCGGCCCGCACGGCAGGGTGGTCGCCGTCGAGGCCTCCCCCGACTTCCACCGCCGGCTGCGGCAGCAGAGCGCGCTCAACGGCTGCCGGAACATCCGCGCGGTCAACGCCGCCGTCTCCGACGCCCACCGCACCCTGACCTTCGTGCTCGCCAGCTCCCGCAACATGGGCGCCAACAGCATCGTCCCGTGGGACGGACCGGCCGAGTCCACCTTCGACATCGAGGCCGCGCCGCTGCCCGAACTGCTGCTGCCGGAGGAGATCGAGACGGCCCGGGTCGTCAAGATCGACGTGGAGGGTGCCGAGGGAGCGGTGGTGCGCGGGTTCGCCCCGCTCCTGGAGAAGCTGCGCCCGGACGCCGAGATCACCGTCGAGGTCACCCCCGAGCGCATGGCCCGGCTGGGCGACTCGGCCGACGACCTGCTGCGCACCATGACCGACGCGGGCTACCACGTCTACCGGCTGGCCAACAGCTACGCGGCCGACAGCTACCCCCGTGCCCGGTACGGCGAGCCGGTGGTGCCGGAGCGCTGGGAGGGGCCGGTCACCGGGGAGAGCGACCTGGTCTTCTCCCGGATCGACGCGGCGAGCCTGTGAGGGTTCAGTCGTACCGCCAGCCGAACTCCCCCAGTGCCCGCGCCCGGGCCGCCACCACCGCCATGCGGGCCTCCCGCTCGGCCGGGTCGGTGTGGGCGGACTGGCCGGTGACCTGGCCCTCCCACTTGCGGTAGAGCAGCCCGGCCCGCGCCGAGAACCAGCCCCGGCTCACCGCGTTCAGCGCGAGCAGCAGCCCGGTGTCCTCGGAGGCGGGCAGCGCCATCCAGCCGCCGAGGGCGAGCAGCAGCTCACGGCGGACGCAGAGGGTGGCCGGGTGGACCTGGGCCCGGAAGCCGTTCGCCGTCCAGAAGTCGAGCACCGCGCCGCGCTCCACCGGGCCCTCCTGCGGATCCCCGGGGAAACCGGCCGTCGTACCGTCGGGCAGCAGGTCGAGGGCGCGTGAGGTGGCCCAGCCGACGGCCGGGTCGGCCTCCAGAGCCGCCAGATCACGGGCCAGCGCCCCCGGCGTCAGCTGGTCGTCGGCGTCCAGGATCTTCACGTACGGCCCCTCGGCCCGTGCCAGGGCGATGGTGCGGGCGACCCCGGGCCCGCCGGCGCGCCCCTGCCGGAAGGACACCCGTACGTCGTCGGGGACGTAGGGCAGGACCTCGTCCCCGGCCCCGTCCTGCTGGATCAGCCACCGCCACTCCCAGCCGTCCGGCAGCCGCTGCTCGCACAGTGACCTGTACGCCTCCGGCAGGAAACGGGCCGACGGCGCGTGGACCGCGGTGACAACGGTGACGCGCCGGCTCACGCAGCGCTCACCACCTTTCCAGACGTGTGGTGTAGAGCAGTTCCGTGCGGTCGCCGGGGAGCGTGACGGAGGTGATGTCCACGATGCGGCCGTGGATGTCGTACGACGTCTTGCGCAGCACGATCACCGAGGTGCCGGCCGGCAGGTCCAGTTCCCGGGCCTCCTCGGGCGTCGGCGGGCGGGCGGTGCAGCGCTCCTCGACGCGATCCACCTCGATGCCGACGGTGCGCAGCTGGTGCTGGGTGCCGCCCGGCCAGGGCTCCCTGGTCTCGTCCAGGAGAGCCGGGTTCGCCGCGATCAGGTCACGGACGAGATAGGAGGTCACCAGGCTGAAGGGAGCGGTCTCGGCCGCGTGCCGGGTGCGGTAGGTGCGTTCCAGCAGGGCGGTGCCCGACGGCACCCCGAACGCGCCGGCGAGTTCGTTGGTCGCGGTCAGCTCGCGGTAGCGGGCGAAGAAGACCAGGTCGTCGGCGACCAGGCCGGTGTCGTGCTCCGTCGCGCCGGTCTGGGCCCGGGTGGCCTCCGGCATCCGGGCACGGTCCTTCTCCCACTGGTACCGCCCGTTGTCCCGCACCGCACGGGTGCGCGGACGGCGCACGAAGGTGCCGCTGCCGTGCCGTCTGTCGATCAGTCCCTCGGCAGTCAGCAGCCGCAGGGCGTTCTGGACCGTCGGTACGCTCCGGCCGTAGTGCCGTGCCAGCTCCGCCTCGGAGGGGAGCCGGGCGCCGGGCTCGCGCGCGCCGTTCCTGATGGACCGGCGGAGATCGTCGGCGATCGCCTCGTAGGCCTTGGGCACGGAGCCAGCCTACGACTCCTCAGCAGGACTCGCCGAGTCGAGCGGTGCCGTGCCGGTGCGGAGCCGGCGATGTGCCGGAGATGTGCCGGAGAGGTGCCGGGGATATGCCGGGATGTGCGAAGACCCGCGGCCGGTTCCCCGGCCGCGGGTCTGAGTCGCAGTAGGCGCTGGTACGTACGCAAGTCGCCCTTGCGCCGTTGCGTCTGGACGGTCCGTGCGGTTCAGCAGTCGAGCGGGGCGGCGGGGTGGTCGCCCGTGGTCTCCGACTCGGTGGTGTCCAGGGGGCGGTGCCGGCAGCTGGGGGACTTCCCGTGGGCCTCGGCCCGGATGCGCTGCTTCATCGTGGGGGGCAGGGACCGGGCGTGGGACCAGAGCCAGTGGGTCTGTGCCGGGATCATCACCCGGTCGGTTCCCTTGTCGTGGTCGTCACCGCTGCTGTTGCGCGGGGCCTCGGTCCCCGGTACCGCGGCGGCGGTGGTGGCGGCGACGAATCCGAGCGCCGTGAACAGCGCGAGGAAGGCGGTGACGATGGCGGTCCACAGCTTCATGACCTTGGCGTTCCGGGCCATGGCCCCTCACTTTCGGGTTGGGCGATTTGCGTACTTTCCTCATGATGTGTATGGGGATCGCGAAGTGGGGGACCTCGACCCGTGGCGCGTTGATGTTCTGATGAACACCACCCGGATGGACGCAGCGAGGTCAGAAAACCTCTTAAACCGCGCGAGAGGGTGCAAAGTAACCGGCTGTGAGGGTGTGATCACCCTCCGATCGGAACGACGCCGCGCCGGGCAACGCCTTGCCGCGGGCCCGAGTTGGGGCCTGATGCCAGGTCACCGATCGGTATCGGTCGGTGTGTATAGTCGGGCGCCAGAGGTCCCCTACGTCAAGGAAGAGACGAGGTCGCGCGGTGAAGAAGCTTCTCCTGGTCGCACTGGCCGCCATCGGCGGGCTCCTCGTGTACCGCCAGATCCAGGCGGATCGCGCCGAGCAGGATCTGTGGACGGAGGCGACTGACTCCGTGCCCACGGGTTCGTGAGTACTACCGACAGCAGACGACACTGAGACCCCGGCCGCCGTAGCGGTCGGGGTTTTTGCGTTGCCCGGGCCGCGTGGGCGCGGTGGGTGTTTCGGACGGTCGTACGGATCTCCGGGTGGCGCGGGGGCGCGCGGGGCAGTATGGGGCCCGTCCGGAACTTCGGCGGCTGGCGAGCGACGGCTGGGGGCGCGCGTGACGGGGCAGCGGTGGCGTACGGCTGGACGGCGGTGGCGTACGACGGGGCGGCGGAGCAGCGGGGTGGTGGGCGCACTCGCGCTGACGGCATCGCTGACGGCGCTCCTGACGGCACTGCTCCCGGGAGCCCCGGCAGTGGCGGACGGCGGCAGCGGATACGCCTTCGCCGAGAACGCCCGTACGGTCGCCGGGACGACGGGCACCGCGGACGCCGTCTCCCTGCGGCCCGGCACCACCTACCGCAGCACCCTGCCGGAGAAGGGCGCGCGCTACTACCGTCTGGAACTCGCCGCCGGCACCACGGCCTACGTCCCCGTCACCGCCGTCCCGCCCACCGACGCCACCGTCTCCGCGAGCGACGGCATCGGGGTCTCGGTCGAGAACGCCGACGGGGTCTCCTGCGACTACGACGGTGCCCGCTTCGGCGCCGGACTGAGCCCCCGGCCGATCACCGCGCTCGGGCGGCGGGACGCGAACCGCGCCCTGTGCCAGGCGGCCGGCACGTACTACCTGGTCGTCGAACGGCTCGTGACCGGCTCGAAGACCACGACCCCCGGCAGCTGGGACCTGGAGATCGCGCCCGTCACCGAACCGCCCCTCGCCAGGACGGGCGCCACCACCGCCCCGGGGACCTGGAACTCCGCGTCGCCCGAGCCGCTCACCGGCGACCCCCGCCGCCGCCCCGGGGGCGCAGGATTCAGCACGGCCCGCCCCCTCGGCCAGGGTGTCTGGCACACCGACATCACCCCCGGCCAGACCCTCTACTACGCCGTCCCGGTCGACTGGGGCCGGCAACTCCACGCCACCGTCGACCTGGACAGCAGCGGCGGCGACGCCCACGGCTATGTCAGCGCCGCGCTCAACCTCTCCCTCTACAACCCTGTCCGCGGCTACGTCGACGACCTCTCCCTCGGCTACGACGGCACCCAGAAGTCGTCCTCCCTCGACCCGCTGCCACCCGTGGCCTACACCAACCGGTACGCCGTCTCCGGCGAGCAGAACGCCGTCCGCTTCGCCGGCACCTACTACCTCGTGGTCCACCTCACCGGCCAGACCTCGGGCGTCTTCGGGCCGGGGCCGTACGGGGTGACGCTCCGGATCCGCGTCGACGGCACCCCGAACACCGGCCCCGTGTACGCCGGTTCGTCCGTCCCGAAAGGTGTCTTCGACGCGTCGGCAGCGGATCCCGGAGGCCTCCTGACCGGGGGCGGCTCCGACGACCCCGCGATGCGGGCGCTCGCGGTCGCCGGGATCGGCACCGGCACGGCGCTGCTGCTCGCCCTGGGCGTGTGGACGCTGACCGCCCGGCGTGCTCAGATCCGGGTCAACGCCCAGAAACCCACGGCGTAACAGGCCAGCGCGAGGAGCAGGATCGGCACCGCCGCCCTGGCCGGAGGACCGGCCCGGCGTACCCGCCGCCGTCGGCGGCCGTGCGTACGGGTGGACGCCGGCGGACTCCCCGGCGCCTGCGAGGTCCCCGGGCTGCCCGGGCTCCGCGGGTTCTGCGGGTCGCGCGCGGTGTAGGTGGCGGTGGTGGTGTCGGCATCCGGCCGGGCGGGCGGGAGGGGCTGCACGGCGGGCCAGGGGGTGGGGGCGAGCTGCTCCGGTCCGGGAGGCGTCGGGGTCTGCGGCGGGGGGAGCCGGAAGCTGCCGGTGTCGGACATGGAGACCGGGGCCGGGCCGGTACCGGTGACAGGAGGAGTGTCCGCCTCGCCCGTCCGGGGCGGTGACTCCATGGAGCGCTCCGAGGACGTGCCCGACCCGGTCCTGTACGTCGTCCCCGTCCCCGTCCCTGTTCCCCTCCCCGTCCCGGCCCCCGTTCCCGTCCCGGTGGCCGGACCCGGGCTCGGCGCGCCCTTCGTCGTATCCAACCCCGAAGCCGGTCGAAGCGGTCCTGTCGGTCCGAATCCCTCGGGCAGGGGCCCCAGTTGGTCGAAGATCTCGATCAACTCGTCGTCCGCGTCCGTCTCCGGGAGGAGTTCCCCGGCCTCGGCGAGCGCCCGACGGGCACCGGTGGCCGTGTGGAAGCGGGCGCGCGGATCAGGCTGGAGGAGGTTGGCGACGACCTGCCAGAGCGGATCGGGGATGCCCTTGGGGGCACCCGGGGTGCCGTGTTCGGCGAAGTACTGCACGAGCGCCTTGGCGTCGGGCTTGGCGCCTTCGAGGAGGTACAGGGCGACGAGGCCCACGGCGAACAGGTCGGCTGTGAAGTCGGGTTCGGCACCCAGGAGTTGCTCGGGCGCGATGTAACCCGGCGTGCCGACCACCAGGTTGGTCTCGGTCAGCCGGGCCTCGCCGAGCCGCATGGCGATGCCGAAGTCGGACAGCCTGAGGCGCGGCCGGGCCGTGCCGGTGGCTTCCAGCAGGATGTTGGCGGGCTTGATGTCGCGGTGGACCACGTCCTCCGCGTGCACCGCGGCGAGACCGGAGAGCAACTGGTCGAGGAGGGTGCAGACGAAAGCCGGCGGCAACGGGCCGTAGTCCCCGACGAGGTGGACCAACGAGCCGCCGGCGACCAGGTCCATCGTGAACAGGACCTTGTCGTCGTCGGCGGCCCAGCTGGCGGGAGCCAGCACATGGGGGTGGTCGATACGCAGCGCCTGCTCCCGCACGAAGCGCAGGAGCGCATGGGCGTCGCGCTGCTGGAGCACCTTGGCCGCCACATAGCGCTTGCGCCGGTGGTCCCAGGCACGCCAGACGGCACCCACTCCGCCATGACCGATCGGGTCGGCCAGTTCGTACCGGCCCGCGAAGACCTCACCCATGACTGCCCGCAGCCTCCCCCTCGAGTCCTCCCCTGCCACACCCCCCTTGCCTGTACCCCCCTTGCTTCCCCCGGATGAGCGATACGACCCCTCTCGCGTGACCCCCTCGGCCAGGACCGCGCCCCGCCCGGCCCACCGGACCCCCTCCGGTGTACCGGGCCGAGACTCAGCTCTGGTGCGACTGGTAGTGCGTGACCGCGTCCGAGGTGCGGCCGGCACCGTACACCCGCAGGAACTCCGCGAGCTCCGGGTGGGTCGGCGCGAGGGTGTCCGCCGCGTCGATGATGTCGCCGGCGGCAGCCACCGAACGCAGCAGCGACTGGATCTCGCGGACCACCCGCTTGACCGTCGGAGCTCCCGAACCGCTCGTCGTCTGCGTGGTGTTGCTGAGCACCGAGCCCCCCTGGGACTTCTTGATCTCGTCCATGCGCTCGGTCGCCTCGGCCGCGCTCACGCTGCCGTCGGCGACCTGTGCCGCCAGGTCCTGGAGCAGCTGCACCCGCTGGACCACGGCCGGATTTCCGATCTTCGCCCGCTGGCCGCTCATCAGCTGCGACAGCATGGGCGCGGACAGTCCGAGGACCGCCGCCAGACGAGCCTGGTTGAGCCCCAGGTCGTCGATGAGCTTACGGAAGAGCGCCCCCAACGGCTCCCCGTACCAGTTCCGCTGCAGCTCCCGCGCTCTGGCGGTGGCTTCCTGCTGTGCGGCGTCCATTGCGTCTCCCCATCGCTTCCCCAAAAAATCCGCGGTTCGCTACAGCGAACCCCGCCGAGCATCTTACGGAGAGTGGTCATCCGCGGGGACCCCCAATCTTTTTGCGAGGTACGGGGGGAGACCCGGTAGTCTGGTCCCCGGCACCGACCGGCGGACCTTCCGCTTGGCCGGTCGCTTCCCGTACGGGGCCTTAGCTCAGTTGGTAGAGCGCCGTCTTTGCATGGCGGATGTCAGGGGTTCGACTCCCCTAGGCTCCACAAAAAACCCCTCTGACCTGCGTAAAAGCAGATCAGAGGGGTTCTTCGTGTTCAGGTGGGTTTTCAGGTGCGTTCAGGGGTGGCGCCCGCACAGCCCTCGTTCCACGTGAAACATCGCCACGGGACCGGTCAGTGCTTGTCGTCCCGGGACGCGTCCTCCTCTGCCTCCTTGGCCTGTACCTCGGGGTCCAGAGGGGAACTCCCGTCCACCGCGTCGAGACGGCCCGTCTCCGGGACCTCCGTCGCGGCGGGCGGCTCGACCAGCCAGTCGGGGTTGGCCTGCTTGTCCCACCACTTCCAGGCGGCGAAGGCGGCACCGGCCAGCGCCCCGAACACGGCGAACGCCTTGAACGCCCGACCGCACGCCGAGCGCCGCTCGTTGCGACGCGCCAGCTTCTCGATCTGCTCGGCCGAGACATTGCCGCGCAGCGCGGCCAGCGCGGCGGCGCCCCGCGCGGTGGCCTCCTCACGGACCGGTCCGGCCGCCGCCACGGCCTGCTCGATCCTCGGACGTGAGTACTCGGCGGCCTGCCGGGCGGCCTTGCGGGTCAGGTCGGCAGCATCGTGCGCGGCCTGGTCCACCATCGGCGGCACATGGGTGCGGGCCTGCTCCAGACGCGGCACGAGACGGGCGTCGTACTGGACGCGGGCCTGCTCCGCGGCCTGCGACACCACGGGCGCGAGCCGTACGCGTGCCTCCTGTGCGTAGTACGCGGCACGCTCCTTGGCCGTGTCGGCGTAGGGCGCCACCACTTCCGCGGCGTGCCGCACGCTGTCCTTCGCCGAGCTGGTCGCGGCGCGCACGCTTTCTTTGCGGGTCACGGGTTTCCTCCTCCTCGGTGGCGTACGGAATTCGACTTTCCACCCTTTTAGGGATCATGCCTGCCGACGGGCCGAGCGGCGCGCGAGGACGGGCATACGGGTGCAACCAGAGCCAAGAAGGGCCTGCCGACGACAATGCCACGGATCGGCTCCTCGCGCTCCCGTGTGAGGGGACCGGGCCCGGTTTCCGCAAGCGATTGGTGAGGATGTCCGCCGCCGGACGACAGACGGATCGCGCGGCCGCCGCAGCGTGCGAGGATCGTCGCGTCACATCCACCGTGGGGCTGGACCCCGCGCACACGCGAGCACAACGGAAGGCGGATCGTGGCCGAGCAGCTGTACGCCACCCTGAAGACCAGCCTCGGCGACATCGAGGTCCGGCTCTTCCCGAACCAGGCGCCGAAGACGGTCAGGAACTTCGTCGAGCTGGCGCAGGGTGAGCGTGAGTGGACCCACCCCGGAACCGGCGAGGTCTCCACGAACCGGCTGTACGACGGCACGGTCTTCCACCGGGTGATGAGCGGTTTCATGATCCAGGGCGGCGACCCCCTCGGCAACGGCCTCGGCGGACCCGGTTACAAGTTCGAGGACGAGTTCCACGTCGAGCTGCGCTTCGACCGCCCCTATCTGCTGGCCATGGCCAACGCCGGTCCCCGCACCAACGGCTCCCAGTTCTTCATCACGGTCAACCCCGCCCCCCACCTCAACCGCAAGCACACCATCTTCGGCGAGGTCACCGACGCCGCCGGACAGAAGGTCGTGGACGCCATCGCCGCCGTCCCGGTCAGCGGACCCAACAAGCGGCCGGTGAACGACGTGGTCCTGGAGACGGTCGTCGTCGAGAAGCGCGCGAGCTGAGCGGTCCGGACGAAGTCCCGCAGGGAACTCGACGCCCCGCCCGTCCGTAGGGATGTGCGGGGCACAATGGTGTTCACGACGAACGAGGGGACCCCATGGAGGACCAGGCGGCAGGCAGCACGCACGACGCTCACAGCCTGCCCAAGTGCTACCGGCACCCGGACCGGGAGACCGGCGTGCACTGCACCCGCTGCGATCGCCCCATCTGCCCCGAGTGCATGGTCAGCGCCTCCGTGGGCTTCCAGTGCCCCGAGTGCGTCCGTGGCACCACCACCGGCCAGAGCGGGCCGCCCCCGGCCGCCTCCCGGCCGCGCACCCTCGCCGGCGGTACGGTCACCGCCGACCCCAGGCTGCTCACCAAGATCCTCATCGGCGTCAACATCGCGATCTTCCTGGTCCAGGTCTCCGTCGGGGACAGCTTCACCAACCGCTTCGACCTGATCGGCCAGGCCTGGTTCCCCCAGTACGGCGCCGTCGAGGGCGTCGCGCAGGGCCAGTACTACCGGATGCTGACCGCGATGTTCCTGCATGACAGCTCGAACTACATGCACATCGTGTTCAACATACTCAAGCTTGGTGTCGCGGTCCGGGTCCGGAGACTCCTTCCAGGTCTTGGTGCGCTGGAAGGTGATGCCGCGGC
>NZ_JBEYFC010000111.1:0-21777 GCF_040634175.1 Streptomyces sp. NPDC007162 | reverse complement strand
GACTCCGTTGCACGGCCGGTCAGCCGTGCCACGACCGCCACAGCGCCGCGTAGGCGCCGTCGGCCGCCACCAGCTCGTCATGGCTGCCCAGCTCGCTGATCTGGCCGTTCTCGACCACCGCGATGACGTCCGCGTCATGGGCGGTGTGCAGCCGGTGGGCGATGGCGACCACGGTGCGGCCGTCCAGGACGCGGGCCAGGGACCGCTCCAGATGGCGGGCCGCGCGCGGATCCAGCAGCGAGGTCGCCTCGTCCAGGACCAGCGTGTGCGGATCCGCCAGCACCAGCCGGGCCAGCGCGATCTGCTGGGCCTGCGCCGGAGTCAGCGCCACCCCGCCGGAGCCCACCTCGGTGTCCAGACCGTCGTCCAGGGCCCCCGCCCAGCCGTCCGCGTCGACCGCGCCCAGGGCCGCCCACAGCTCGGCGTCCTCGGCGTCGGTCCGGGCCAGCAGCAGGTTGTCGCGCAGGGAACCCACGAAGACGTGGTGTTCCTGGTTGACGAGGGCCACATGCGACCGGACCCGTTCGGCGGTCATCCGGGACAGCTCCGCGCCGCCCAGGGTGACCCGGCCGTCGCGCGGCGCGTAGATCCCGGCGAGCAGTCGGCCCAGGGTGGATTTCCCCGCGCCCGAAGGTCCCACCAGGGCCAGCCGGGTACCGGGGGCGACCGCCAGGGAGACCTCGCGCAGCACGTCGACGCCCGGCAGGTAGCCGAAGCGGACGTCGTCCGCGAGCACCTCGCGGCCCTCGGGAGCCAGCGAGCCGTCACCGGCGTCCGGTTCGATGTCCCGCACCCCGACCAGCCGGGCCAGCGACACCTGGGCCACCTGGACCTCGTCGTACCAGCGCAGGATCAGGTTCACCGGCTCGACGAGCATCTGGGCGATGAGCGCGCCCGTCGTCAGCTGGCCGATGTCGATCCAGCCCCTCAGCACGAAGAATCCACCGAGCAGCAGCACCGAGCCGAGGACCGTGGTGTGGGTGGCGTTGACCGCGGGGAACAGCACCGACCGCAGCCACAGGGTGTACCGCTCCCACGCCGTCCACTGGGTGATCCGGCGTTCGGACAGGGCGATGCGCCGGGCGCCGAGGCGGTGCGCCTCGACGGTGCGCCCGGCGTCCACGGACTCCGCGAGGGCGGCGGCCACGGCCGCGTAGCCGGCGGCCTCGGAGCGGTAGCCGGCCGGGGCCCGCTTGAAGTACCAGCGGCAGACGACCACCAGCAGCGGCACGGCCAGCAGCACGGCGGCGGCCAGCGCAGGTGCCGTGACGGCCAGCCCGCCGAGCAGCAGCACGACCCAGACCACGCCGATCGACAGCTGTGGCACGGCCTCCCGCATGGCGTTGGCCAGCCGGTCGATGTCGGTGGTGATCCGGGACAGCAGGTCGCCCGTGCCCGCCCGCTCCAGGACTCCCGGCGGGAGTCCGACCGAGCGGACCAGGAAGTCCTCGCGCAGATCGGCCAGCATCCGCTCCCCGAGCACGGCTCCGCGCAGCCGCACCTCGCGCACGAACACGGCCTGGACGGCGAGCGCGAGCCCGAACAAACCGATGGTCAGGCCCAGATGGAGTTCGCGGGCCCCGGCGGAGACCCGCTCGACGAGTGCGCCGAGCAGGTACGGGCCGACCATGGAGGCGACCACGGCCACCGCGTTGACGGCGACGAGGAGGGTGAAGGCCCGGCGGTGCCTGCGGAACAGTTCGGCCACGTAGGCGCGTACGGTCGCGGCGGCGCCGACGGGCAGGGTGGCGGCCGTCGTCGGGGCCGCCGGGTCGTAGGCCGGTGGTGCGACGCCGATCATGCGCTCTCCTCGATCTCTTCCAGCGCGCCGCACAGGGCCGCTTTCTCGGTCTCCCGGGTCACCACCGCCCGGTACCGCGGTTCGGCGTGCAGCAGTTCACGGTGCACGCCGACCGCCGTGACCTTGCCCTCGTGGACGAGGATGACCCGGTCGGCCCGGTCGAGCAGCAGCGGCGACGAGGTGAACACCACCGTGGTGCGGCCCGCCCGCACCGCGCGGATGCCCTCCGCGATCCGTGCCTCGGTGTGCGAGTCGACGGCGGAGGTGGGTTCGTCCAGGACCAGCACCTCGGGGTCGGTGAGCAGCGACCGGGCGAGTGCGAGCCGCTGGCGCTGCCCGCCCGACAGGGACCGCCCGCGCTCGGTGATCCGGGCGTCCAGCGGGTCGGTGACGTCCAGTGAGCCCTGGACCAGGGCGTCCAGCACGTCCGCGCACTGGGCGGCGGCCAGCGCGTCCTCGGCCCGCACGGCACCGGAGGCCGGTACGTCGAGCAGCTCGCGCAGTGAACCGGACAGCAGCACGGGGTCCTTGTCCTGGACGAGTACCGCGGTACGGGCGGCCGCCAGGGACAGTTCGTCGAGCGGTACCCCGCCGAGCAGCACGGAGGCGCCGGCCTCGGCGGGGTGGCCGCCCAGCCGTTCGGCGAGTCGTCCGGCCGCGTCGGGGTCGCCGCAGACCACCGCGGACAGGCGGCCCGCGGGGGCCAGCAGACCGGTTTCGGGGTCGTACAGGTCGCCGTCCGGCGCCGCGTCCGCGCGGGAGCCGCCGATGTCGGTGGCCCGTTCGAGACAGAGCACCCGCGCGGCGCGTTTCGCCGCGGGGCGCGAGAAGGAGTAGGCCATGGCGATCTCGGTGAAGTGCTGCAGCGGGTAGTTGAGGATCATGACCGCGCTGTAGACGGTGACCAGTTCGCCGACCGTGACGCGGCCCTGGCGGGCGAGCTGGACGCCGTGCCAGACGACGATGATCAGCAGCAGTCCGGGCACCAGCACCTGAATCGCGGAGATCAGCGCCCACATCCGGGCGCTGCGCACGGCGGCCCGTCGTACCTCCTGGGAGGCGCGGCGATAGCGGTCCAGGAAGAGGTCCTCACCGCCGATGCCGCGCAGCACGCGCAGTCCGGCGACGGTGTCCGAGGCCAGTTCGGTGGCGCGGCCGGCCTTGGTGCGCTGGAGGTCCGCGCACCGGGTGGCCCTGGGCAGCAGCGGGAGCACGGCCAGCGCGACCAGGGGCAGGCCGACGGCGACGACCCAGCCGAGGGCCGGTTGGTAGAAGAGCAGGCCGACGCCGACGGCGACGACGGTCAGCGCGGCCGCGGTGAAGCGGGAGACGGCCTCCACGAACCAGCCGATCCGCTCCACGTCGGCGGTGGAGACCGCCACCACCTCCCCGGCCGCCACCCGCCGGGTCAGCGCGGAGCCGAGCTCGGCGGCCTTGCGGGCGAGCAGTTGCTGCACGCGGGCGGCAGCGGTGATCCAGTTGGTGACGGCGGTCCGGTGCAGGAAGGTGTCGCCCACCGCGATCGCCGTACCGCACAGCACCAGCAGACCGCCGGTCAGCGCCAGCCTGGTGCCGGAGCGGTCGACGACGGCCTGGACGGCGGAGCCCACACAGAACGGCAGCAGGGAGACGGACACGAAGTGCAGCAGTCCCCAGGCCAGTGCCTTGAGCTGGCCGCCCAGCTGGTTCCGCCCCAGCCACCACAGGAACCGGGGACCCGAGCGTGCGTCGGGCACACCCGGATCGGCATACGGAAGATCTTGAATCTGCATGAGCTGTGACGTCCCAGCGGCTCGTGTCGGGGAGGGGGAATGGCGGTGACAAGCCGTGAAAGGTTCGCGCCGGTGCGTGCTCGAAATCAAACGGTTTTCCTGGTGGTCGGCCGGAACGCGTACAGCCGTAGGACACCACCCGGTCAGGGGGCCGGGTGGCGTCCTACGGCTGTACCTCGGTGCCGTCCTAGTGGGCCGGCGTGCCGTGCGTGTCCAGCAGGTCCACGTCGTTCGCCCTGACGTAGGCGAGCCGGTGGCCCAACTGGATCTCGTAGTACCTCTCGTGGCCCAGCACCACCGGCTGGGGTACGTCGGAGAAAGTCGACCTGTCGACGTAGGAACCGCCGACGCCGGACTGGGTCACGTACCGCTGGCCCGCCCGGATGGTGTAGGGCAGCGGTGCCTCTTCCTCCTCCTCGACCCCCTCCGGGTAGGCGTCCTCCTCCGGGAGGGCGCGCCCGAACGCCGGGATCTCCGCCAGACCCGCCTTCGGGGTCACCATGCGCCCGCTCGCACCGACGGCCGTCGGGTGCGCGGCGGGGTTCTTGAACCACGCCTTGCGGCCCTGGTACCAGATCGCCGTCCACTCGCCACTGCGGTCGGCGACGGCGAACGTCTGGCCGGTGGAGACGCGTGATCCGAGATCGCTGACGTCCTCCGTGGAGTCCTCGCCGTCCGGCCTGCGGCCCGGGTCCTGGATCAGCGGGGCGCTCTCGTCCGGCCGGGTGTACAGCCGGACGGCGCTGGAGCCGTGCGGCAGGCAGCGTCTGCCGTCGCCCTCGCACCCTGTGTAACGGGGCTTGTGGGTGGCGTAGTCCGGCAGGATCATCACCATCGGGCTGTCCGGACCGGCCGTCGCCTTCAGTGGGGCGCCGAGCAGGTCGAAGTAGTGCCGCCAGTCCCAGAAGGGACCGGGGTCCTCGTGCATCTCCGGGATGGAGTCGGTGGTCGGCGCCGGCACGTTGTCATGACCGAAGATGTGCTGCCGGTCCATCGGGATGCTGTACTTCTTCGCCAGGAAGCGCACCAGCCGCGCCGAGGACCGGTACATCTGCTCCGTGTACCAGGTCCCGGGGTGGGCGAGGAACCCCTCGTGCTCGACGCCGATCGAGCGGGCGTTCACGAACTTGCTGCCGGAGTGCCAGGCCTCGTCCTTCGTCCTGACGTGCTGGGTGATGTGGCCGTCGCTGGAGCGGACGGAGTAGTGCCAGGAGGCCTCGGTCGGATCCTGCACGGTCTTGAACATGTTCGGCAGGGTCGACTCGGTGTCGTGGATGACGATGTACTCGATCCGCTGGTCCCGGGGCCGGTCGGCGAGGTCGTGGTTGCCGTAGTCGCCGTCGTCGTCGATCTCCTCGTAGGGCGCGGCGAGCCAGTCGCAGGACAGCTCGGGAGGGCACTCGACGTTCTTCGGCCGCCGGGCCGCCGGCGGGCCGGGGTGCGCTCTGACGCCCGGGGAGGCGGGCAGGGTGACCTCCTGCCCCTCGGCGGTGGTCCGGTGCGCGCCCCGGCGGATCAGGCCGAAGACGTCGTCGGCGTAGGTGGCCGCCGCGGTCACGTCACGGGTGCCGGGGAAACGTTCCACCGCCTGCCACCAGTCCTCGGGGTGGGTACTGAGCGGTTTGCCGAGACGCCGTTGAGCGGCGGCCAGCAGCGCCGCGCCGCCGCGTACGTTGGCGACGGCGTCCGTCCGCAGCTGTCCGGCCGGGACCCGGATCAGCCGCGCGGCGCGTTCCAGGTTCGCGGGCTGCACGGCGTGGCCGACAGCGGTGAAAGCCGTCCCCGCGAGCGGGTCCTCGGGGCGGCCGCCCGGCGCCTGCGGGCCCGGCGCCGGAGCGGGGGCGGCGCCGTGGTCGGCGGCCATCAGGTGCATGGGACCGTAGCCGCCCGCGACGCTGGGGGTGCCCGGGTGGGAGTCCCAGCGCGACTGCATGTACGAGACGCTCATGAGCACACTGCGCGGCACGTGGAACTCGCGTGCGGCGTCCGTGAAGGCGTTCTGCAGGCGCTGGTCCTCGGTGTCGTCGGCGCCGGACGCCGGAAGGATCAGCAGTGGTGGCAGCAGCGCGGCCGTCGCGATCAGGCAGGCCGTCAGACGGCATGTCCGAAGGGCGCCGGGCACACGTGGAGCGACAGTTCTTCTCATACCAGAGGGTCTCCAACCGCTTGCTGAGGGTCTCCAACCACGCTCGTCGCAACCAGGGCAGAGGAGTTGCCCGTCATGTCACCCCTCGTACGTTTCCGTGCCCGGCGCGGCACGGCGCGCCGAACGTCAACCGGGTGGACCAGCGCTCCGCCCGAGGCCACCCGGTCGGCGGGCACCACCGCGGCATCCGGACGAGGGACGGGGGCCCCGTCGTCGTCCTCTCAGTCCTCGACCGGGTCCACGTGCCAGTCGGGGTGGCCGGGCATCGCGGGGGTGTCCGGGCCGTACAGCCAAGGGGTCAGAAACGACGTCAGATCCTCACCCGCGACCTCGGAGGCGAGCGCGACGAAGTCCCGGGTGCCTGCGGCGCGGCCCCGGTACCTGGTCACCCAGGTGCGCTCGATCCGGTCGAACGCCTCGTCACCGACCTTCTGACGCAGGGCGTACAGCACCAGCGCCGAGCCGTCGTAGCGCATCGCCTTGAAAAGCGTCGGCTCCGTGGGTTCGGCGGGCGCGCCGTCGTCGTGACGCCACTGGTCGTGCTGCTCGTACGCGGCCCGCATGGCGTCCGCCATGCTGACGCCGCCGTGCTCGGCGGAGTACAGCCTTTCGTAGTACCGGGCATGACCCTCACTCAGCCACAGGTCGGACCAGCGCCGGATGGCGACGCTGTCACCCGTCCAGTGGTGGGTCAGTTCGTGGACGAGGTTGCGTTCGGCGTCGACCGGGTCGCCCAGCAGGTCGTCCTTGGGCACGACGGACAGCGACTGCGTCTCCAGGGCCACCGGCAGGTCGGTGTCGCCGACGAGTACGCCGTAGCGGCGGAACGGGTACGGGCCGAGCCGCCGTTCCAGCCAGGCCAGCTGCTCCGGGGTGCG
This sequence comes from Streptomyces sp. NPDC007162, assembly GCF_040634175.1. Classification (NCBI taxonomy): domain Bacteria; kingdom Bacillati; phylum Actinomycetota; class Actinomycetes; order Kitasatosporales; family Streptomycetaceae; genus Streptomyces; species Streptomyces sp. NPDC007162. The sequence continues at coordinate 15,180 of NZ_JBEYFC010000111.1, read as the reverse complement.
CGAGCGGGCGGCCCCGGTGTCCGCGACCAGGCCGTCCGGCACCACGTCCCGCAGGGGCAGCCCGTGCGGGCCCCTGCCGTCGGCGAACGTGAACCTCCCGATGGCCACCTGGACCAGCTGGGCCGCGATCGGTTCCTCGGAGTCGTACGTCCACCGCACCCGTCCGCCCGGCTGCCCGGTGCGGTCGACGAGCCGGCCGTTGGCCACCGCTCGCAGACCCGGCGGGGTGGTGATGCGGAAGGTGACCGGGGCGCGCAGGCTGGGGTGGTCGTTCACCGGGAAGACCAGCTTGGCGCCGTCGGGCTGAGCGTAGATCAGGGTGCCGTCGGGGGTGGGCACCCAGCCGTACTCCCGGATCGCGTCGCTCCGGTGCCGCCGCCCGGTCGGGTCGGCGGTGTACGTCACGCGGACGGTGAAGGCGCCACCGTGCGGGATCGGGTGCGCGGGTGTGACGACGAGTTCGTCCCCGTCGCGTACGGCGGTGGCCGGTGTGCCGTCGACGGTGACCCGGTGCAGGGTGTTGCCGGCGAAGTCCAGGTCGAAGCGGGACAGGTCCTGGGTGGCGGTGGCGGCGATGGTGGTACCGGCCGGGAAGGGTGTCCCGGGTGCCCGCCAGTCGAGATCGAGTGTGTAACGCCGGACGGTGTAACCGCCGTTGCCGTCCAGCGGCATGAGGGGATCGCCGATGCCGGGGTCGCCCGGGGCGGGGGCCAGGCCGGAGGGGCCGGGAGCGGGGGAGCGGTGGCCCGCACGCGGAAGGTCGGCGAGAACGGTGTCGCAGGTGAGGGCGACGGCCCCGCCGAGGGCGAGGGCCAGGGCCGCGCGGCGGACACGAGCGGTCGTGATCTGCATGGCAGCACTGTGGCAGCAGAGTCGGGTCATAGCACCATATGTCCATATCGGACGCGTCCGTGTGGAGTGCACGGTGGCGGTGTGGTCGTCGGCCGGTCTGCCCATTGCGGGCGGCCTGCAACTCCCCGTAGAACACCGGCATGAGAAGACGGATCGTCATGTCCATGATTGCCGGAGCGGCTCTCCTGGCGAGCGTGCTGCTCGGCACGGGTGCCCCGGCCGCCCGCGCGGCCGACGTCCCCGCCGAGTTCGGCACCGACTGGCACGACCCGGTCACCGCCGCACCGCCGGTGTCCGTGCCCGAGCATGCCAGGTCCTGCCGGGTCACGCTGGCGGAGACCCAGTTCCGCGACTTCACGCCCTACCGGGGCACGTACACACCCCCGCGCGGGTGCGGCGACCGCTGGAGCAAGGTGGTGCTGCGGCTGGACGGCAAGGTGAAGGGCCGTCAGTACGACCGTCTCGGCTACCTGCACGTCGGCGGTGTCGAGGTACTGCGCACCTCCACCCCCGAGCCCTCCCCGGACGGCATCGAGTGGCACGTGGAGAAGGACGTCACCCGCTACAGCGACACCTTCCGCGGCGCCCAGGACGTCGAGATGCTCATCGGCAACGTCGTCGACGACACCTACACCGGCGTCATCGACGTCAAGGTCACGCTCACCTTCTACGCGGGACGCCCCGAGACCACGCCCCCCGACAAGGTGCTCACCCTCACCGACGGCGGCACCACCCTCACCACCCCGCGCAACAGCGAACGCATCGTCGCCGAGGTGTACGCCACCGGGTCCGGCGGCGGCTGCGAGGAGTTCTGGTACCTGACGGTGGCCGATCCGGCGTCGTACTCCTGCAAGGCGGACAAGGGGCCCTACCGGGAGGTGCAGATCGAGGTCGACGGACGACCGGCCGGAATTGCCACGCCGTTCCCGAACGTGTGGACCGGCGGCTGGTCCAACCCCTTCCTCTGGTATGTCGTCCCGGGCCCCCGGGCCTTCGACGTCAAGCCGATCGAATACGACCTGACCCCGTTCGCCGGCCTCCTGAACGACGGCCGCCCGCACCGGGTCGAGGTCTCGGTGGCCGGAGTGCCCGAGGGGCAGGCCGGCTGGAGCACCCCGGTGAACGTCCTGGTCTGGCAGGACGCCCACCGCGCCCATGTGACCGGGAGGCTCACCGGGACCACCGCCTCCGAGCCCGTCAACTCCTCGGTCTACCAGCCGGGTGCGGGGGAGTACCGGGTCGACACCGATGCCGGGCACCGGCTCACCGTCTCCGGATACGTCGACACCTCGCACGGCCGGGTGACCACCACCGTCAGCCGGACGCTCGCCAACACCTCCGTGCACCGCTGGAACGACGGCGAGACGGCCGACGCCCTCGACGCCACCTGGACGGACGACCAGAGTGTCACCGTGCGGGCGGGCGGAGCGCCGCGGACGACGCGCACCCGACTGACGTACACGATGAACGGCGCCACCACCATCGGCACGGACAACCGGCTGCGCACCGAACTCGCCCTCGGCGACCGGGCGGCGGTCGTCCGGCCCCGAGGCGGCTGGTCGCGGTCGGACGACTCCTACCGCGGTGACGCCTCCTACCTCCTGGACGTGCCCCGCGACCAGCGGCACGCGGTCGGTACGTCCAGCGAGCGCTACCGGCTGTACGGGCCGGACGAGTGCTACGACCGCTCGCTGGCCACCGCGCAGGGGATGCTGACGGAGGACCACAGCGGCTGCTGAGCCGACGGGAGTGCGATGCGTCACCCGGCACGGGATTTACCTGGCTGACACACCGCGGTTTCGGACAGGAGCAAAAAGGCCTTCAGAGTGATCGCACGGAATCCGCTTTCCGTATCGCAGAAGTCCCGCTCGGCTTCCGCGAGTCGACACCCCCACAAGGAGTGCCCGTGCCGCAGTCCGTACCGTCCCTGCCGCGACGCGTCGCACGCATGCTGCGTACCTCTCTGTTCGCGCAGGTCGCCTGCGCGCTCGTGCTCGGAATCGTCGTCGGGAGGCTGTGGCCCGGCTTCGCCGCGGACCTCCAGCCGCTCGGCGACGGATTCACCCGGCTCATCAAGACGATCATCTCCCCACTGGTGTTCTGCGTGGTCGTCGTCGGCATCGCCAGGGCCGGTGATCTGAAGGCCTTCGGGCGGATCGGGCTCAAGGCGCTGATCTGGTTCGAGGTGGCGAGCACGCTCGCGCTGGTCGTCGGACTCGTCGCCGCCAACGTCGTCCAGCCCGGCTCCGGCCTGCACGTCGACCCGGCCACGCTGAGCGCCAAGGCGGTCGACGCGAAGACGGGCGGCGGGGCGCTGCCGTCCACGACGGAGTTCGTCCTCGACGCCCTGCCGACCAGTTTCATAGGCGCCTTCGCCGAGAACTCCCTGCTCCAGGTGCTCGTGCTGGCCTGTCTGGTGGGCGCGGCCCTGCTGCACCTCGGGAACACCAGGGTGCCGCAGGTGCTGCCGGCCGTCGAGCAGGCCCAGGAGATCATCTTCGCGATCGTCGGCTTCGTGATGCGCCTCGCCCCGATCGCCGTCTTCGGCGCGATGGCCGTCCTGATCGGCCAGTACGGGCTCGGCGTGATCGAGACCTACGCCAAGCTGATCGTTCTGTGCTACGCGGCCGCCGCGTTCTTCGTCGCCCTGCTCGGCGTCGCCCTCAAGGCGCTGACCGGGCTCAGTCTCTGGCGGTTCGTCCGCTACATCCGTGCCGAACTGCTGCTCGCGCTCGGCACCGCCTCCACGGAGTCCGTGCTGCCGCGTGTGATGCAGAAGCTGCGCACGGCGGGCGCGCGGGACGACGCGGTCGGCCTGGTGCTGCCCACCGGCTACTCCTTCAACCTCGACGGCGCCTCGCTCTACCTCTCCATCGGCACCCTGTTCATCGCCCAGGCTGTCGGCGTCCACCTGAGCCCAGGGCAGCAGATCACCGTCGTCCTGGTGCTGATGCTCACCAGCAAGGGCATGGCGGGCATCCCCGGCTCGGCCTTCCTCGCGCTGTCCGCGACCGCCTCCTCGCTCGGTGCGATCCCGGCCGGCGCCGTCGCCCTGCTGCTCGGCGTCGACCGCATCATGGACTCGATGCGTGTGGTCACCAACCTGCTCGGCAACTGCGTCGCCGTCTTCGCCGTCTCCCGCTGGGAGGGCGCGCTGGACGTCGAGCGGGCGAAGAAGGTGCTGGGTGGTGAGGTGGAACTGGAGCTGGAGTCGGCCACGGAGCCAGAGCTGGAGTCGGCCAAGGAGCAGGAGCTGGCGCCCGTCAAGGAGCCGGTGCTCGACCGCTGACCGACGGCCGCACTGCTCCAGGCGACCCCAGGCGGCTCCCTTTCCGGGCATTCCGGGAGGGAGCCGCTTCGGCGTGCCTCAGCAGTGCCTGGCCGCCACCGGGCCGTCGACCAGCGTGTCCAGCAGCCCGCCCAGAGCCTCCCGCTGCTCCGGCGACAGCGGCGCCAGGATCTCCGCGGCCGCGGCTTTCCGGGCCGCGTGCAGCTCGCGCAGGGTCGCGTGCCCCTGGTCCGTGATCTCGATCCGGGTCACCCGGCGGTTCGTCGGATCCGGCACCCGGCGCACCTTTCCGCTCGTCTCCAGACCGTCGACCAGCGTCGTCACCGCGCGCGGCACCACTTCGAGGCGCTCGGCGAGATCGGCCATGCGCGGGGGCGCGTCGTAGTGCGCGAGGGTGCGCAGCAGCCGGGACTGGGCCGGCGTGACACCCAGATCGCGCGCCTGGAGGTGGTGCTTCTGGATGCGCCACACCCGGCGCGTGAGCCGCAGCAGCTGTTCGGCGAGCGGGCCGTCGGGATCGGGGATGCTCATACGGGAACAATATCAGGACCATGTTCATTGTGAGTATAGGTAACAGTGAGCTATCCTCCGTGAGTCCGCACTCACCGCACCCATCCGTAGGAGCCATGCCCCGAGACGAGATCAACTGGACCCCCGACGGCGCTTCGGCCGGGCAACCCCGCCAGGTGCGCCGCATCCTCGCCCTCTTCCGCCCCTACCGCGGGCGCCTCGCCGTCGTCGGCCTGCTGGTCGGTGCCGCCTCGCTGGTGTCGGTCGCCACCCCCTTCCTGCTGAAGGCGATCCTCGACACCGCGATTCCGCAGGGCCGCACCGGACTGCTCAGCCTGCTCGCGCTGGGCATGATCCTCAGTGCCGTCCTCACCAGCGTCTTCGGCGTCCTCCAGACGCTGATATCCACCACCGTCGGCCAGCGCGTCATGCACGACCTGCGCACCGCCGTGTACGGCCGGCTGCAGCGCATGTCGCTCGCCTTCTTCACCCGCACCCGCACCGGCGAGGTGCAGTCCCGCATCGCCAACGACATCGGCGGCATGCAGGCCACCGTCACCTCCACCGCCACGTCCCTGGTCTCGAACCTGACCAGCGTGGTCGCCACCGTCGTCGCCATGATCGCCCTCGACTGGCGGCTCACCGTCGTCTCCCTGGTGCTGCTCCCGGTCTTCGTGTGGATCAGCCGCCGGGTCGGCAGCGAACGCAAGAAGATCACCACCCAGCGCCAGAAGCAGATGGCCGCGATGGCCGCCACGGTCACCGAGTCGCTCTCCGTCAGCGGCATCCTGCTCGGCCGCACCATGGGCCGTGCCGACTCGCTCACCGCCTCCTTCGCCGACGAGTCCGAGCAGCTCGTCGACCTGGAGGTGCGGTCGAACATGGCAGGCCGCTGGCGGATGGCCGTGATCACGATCGTGATGGCCGCGATGCCGGCCGTCATCTACTGGGCGGCGGGGATGGCCCTCCAGATGGGCGGCCCGCAGATCTCGCTCGGCACCATCGTCGCCTTCGTCTCCCTCCAGCAGGGCCTGTTCCGCCCGGCCGTGAGCCTGCTGGCGACCGGCGTCCAGATCCAGACCTCCCTCGCGCTCTTCCAGCGCATCTTCGAGTACCTCGACCTGCCGATCGACATCACCGAACAGGCCGAGCCCGTCCACCTCGACCGGGTGAAGGGCGAGGTCCGCTTCGAGAAGGTCGAGTTCCGGTACGACGAGCACGACGACAAGGTCGCCCCCGTCCTCGACGGCGTCGACATCACCGTCCCGGCCGGCGGCAGCCTGGCCGTCGTCGGACCGACGGGCGCGGGCAAGTCCACGCTCGGCTACCTGGTTCCACGGCTCTACGACGTCACCGGCGGGCGGGTCACCCTCGACGGCGTCGACGTCCGTGACCTCGACTTCGACACCCTCGCCCGCGCGGTCGGCGTCGTCTCCCAGGAGACGTACCTCTTCCACGCCTCGGTCGCCGACAACCTGCGCTTCGCCAAGCCGGACGCCACCGACGAGGAACTGCACGCGGCGGCCCGCGCGGCGCAGATACACGGGCACATCGCTGCCCTGCCCGACGGTTACGACACGATCGTGGGCGAGCGCGGTCACCGCTTCTCCGGTGGTGAGAAGCAGCGGCTGGCCATCGCGCGCACCATCCTGCGCGACCCCCCGGTCCTGATCCTCGACGAGGCGACCAGTGCGCTGGACACCCGCACCGAACGCGCGGTCCAGGACGCCATCGACGCGCTGTCGGCCAACCGTACGACGATCACCATCGCCCACCGCCTGTCCACGGTGCGGGGCGCCGACCAGATCGTGGTCCTCGACTCCGGGCAGGTGGCCGAACGGGGCACGCACGAGCAACTGCTGGAACTCGACGGTCGGTACGCGGCCCTGGTGCGCCGGGACGCCCGGCTGGAGACGGCGGGGCAGCCGGCGGCGTGAGGACGGGGCTCCGTCGACAAGCGGAAGATATGCCGGGTTTGTGAGTGTATGCGGGCTAATGTGCCCGCACGTGTTTCCAGCGGAGAAGCAGAGGTTGGACAGCTCGTTAGGGACGCTGGTGCGGCGGCTTCGGCATGCCGCCCACATGACCATCGAGGAGTTGTCGAACGCGTCCGGGGTAAGCGTGCGGGCGATCGGCAACCTGGAGCGCGGTGAGAGCCTCGGGCCGCAGCGGGCCACCATGACCGCGCTCGCGGACGCGCTGCGGCTGACCGGCGAGGGTCGTGAGGAGCTGCTGCGGACCGCCCGCGTCGGTCGGCGGCGCAGCCCGGCACCGGCCCCGGAACTGATGGCGATGCCCCGCGGGGTGTCCGACTTCACCGGCCGTAGCCAGGAGGCGGAACGGCTGGCCTCGCTCGCGGACGGTGCGCCGGACGGATCGGCGCCCATCGTCGTGATATCGGGTCAGCCGGGGGTCGGCAAGACAAGCTTGGCCGTGCACGCCGTCACCGAGCTGTCGCACCGCTTCCCCGACGGGTACTTCTTCGTCGACCTGCGTGGCCTCGAAGCCCGGCCGCTGGACCCCGGCATCGTCCTGGAACGGCTGATCCGCACCCTGGAGCCGGCCCGCAGCCGGCTGCCGATGGACCTGGGCGACCGGGCGGCCCTGTACCGGTCCGTGGTGGCACAACGCCGGATCGCAGTGGTGCTGGACAACGCGGCGGACGAGGCCCAGGTACGTCCCCTGCTGCCGGCGACCGGCGCGGTCATGACCGTGATCACCAGTCGCCGGATGCTCACCGGTCTGGAGGGGGTGACCCGGCTCCCGCTGCCGCCACTGCCTGACGCTGACGCTCGCGGTCTGCTGGAGCGCCTGATCACGGGCCTGCCCGAAGCCAGCCGTACCGCCGACGCGGTGTCGCGACTGGCACAGTCCTGCGGCAACCTCCCGCTGGCCCTGCGGATCGTCGGCAACCGCCTGGCCAGCCGCCCCGACTGGTCACCCGACCGGCTCGCCGCCCGGCTCGAGGACGAGGAACGCCGTCTGGACACACTGACCGCCGGCGACCTGGAGGTCACCGCGGCTTTCGACCTGTCCTACACGCAGCTGTCCGGCGCCGCGCAGCAGCTCTTCCGGCGCCTGTCCCTGATGCCGGGACCGCACTGCGGCCCTCAACTGGCCTCCGTGCTGGCAGGGCTGCCGAACGCCGGTACGGAGGACGCCCTGGACGAATTAGTCGAGTTCGGCCTGGTCCAGTCGGGGTTCGCTGCGCGTTACCGGCTGCACGACCTCATCCGGATCTTCGCCCGGCGGCGACTGGAGCAGGAAGAGCCCAAGGACGAGCACGCCGCCGTCGAAGCGCAGGCGGTGGACTGGCTGCTGGACACGGCGATCGTGGCCGGCCGCCGGTTCGACCCGGACTACGCGGCGGCTCTCCCTGACCACCGGGACGACCGCATGCGGCTGGACACCCCCGAGGCAGCACAGCAGTGGCTGATGACCGAGGCCGACAACTGGCTTGCCGCGCTGGAACTGGCTGCCGCCACACGGCAGTGGCGACGCGTGGTCGACGTGGCCGAGGCCATGCACTGGTTCTCCGACCGCTGGATCCACTGGGGTTACTGGCCCCGGGTGTTCGCCCTGTCCAGCAACGCCGCCGCCGAACTGGCCGACCACTCCGCCGCGGCGACCCATCTGAACTACCTCTCCTGGGCACACAACACCTGCCTCGGTGACACCGCGGGGGCGGCCGACTGCGCCCGCCGGGCCCACGCGGAAGCGGTCACGGCCGGGGACCTGCGACTGCAGGCGTGGGCCGACTCGTACCTGGCGGTGGCGCTGTTGAAGGCCGGGGACGCCCACGGCGCCCTGCCGATGGCCGCGCGGGCGATGCGAGGGTTCCGCGCCGTGAACGACCGCGAAGGCATGGTGATGCACGCACTGTCCGTCCTGGGCAGGGCACTCGAGCGCACCGGGAAGCCCGACCACGCTCTGCGGGCCCACCAGCGAAGGCTCGCGCTGGCATCCGACCCGGCCACGGCGCCGTCACCTGTGATCGCGGAAATGACACGGGTATCGGCGGCACGCGACATCGGCCTGCTGCACCTCGCGCAGGGCCGGTATCGGGACGTGGTCGACACACTCGAGCCGGCCGTCACCTGGGAACCGGCGTCGAACATTCCGCAGTGGCAGGCGCAGATGTACGTTACGCTCGGCCGGGCGCGCCACGAACTGGGCGAGAACCAGGGCGCCTTGGCCGACATGGACCGCGCCCTCTCGATCTACCGGCACATCGGCGACGACAACACGGCACAGACCGTCCAAGCCCTGCGCAACAGCGTGAACCCGGCCCCGGAGACCTCCTCCGCGCCGACTACCACGGGTGTGCGGACCAGCAGTGGATACTGGCGCGGATCAAGACGCTGATCGGGCTCGGACAGCGGCAGACGTTCCGGGACTTGGTCGGTTGGGCGTTTGTGGAGTACGGGCACGTACGCCCACCAGTCGAGCGGCCCGCATGCAGGATCCGTCAGAACGCGTGCGTCAGCGTCAGGCAGTGGTGACAGCCGCAGCCGGGCGACCCCCTCCAAGCCGGTCAGCGTCCGGCGGCTGGTGATCACCGTCATGGCCGCGCCGGTCGCCGGCAGCAGCGGACGTACCTGGGCCTCGTCCGCCGCGTTGTCCAGCACCACGGCGAAGCGGCGCCCGGCCGCCACGGACCGGTACACAGCCGCCCGGTCGCCAAGGTCGAGCGGCAGCCGGCGATGGGATGGCGCCAGGGCACGGATGAGCCGTTCGAGAACAACCGCGGGGTCTAACGGACGTGTCTCCAAGCCGCGCAGGTCGGCGAAGAAGCACCCGTCGGGAAAACGGTGCGACAGCTCGGTGACGGCGTGCACAGCCAAGCTGGTCTTGCCGACCCCGGGCTGTCCCGAGAGCACGACGATGGGCGCCAGCCCATCCGGCCCACCGTCCGCGAGCGAAGCTAGCCGGTCCACCTCCTGACTGCGGCCGGTGAAGTCGGGCACCACACGCGGCATCGCCAGCAAACCCGGGGCCGGAGCCGTGCTGCGCCGCCGACCGCCGCGGGCAGCCCGCAGCAACGCGTCACGACACTCCCCGGTCAACCGCAGTGCGTCCGCGAGTGCAGTTACCGTGGCCCGCTGCGGCCCAGGGCTCTCACCGCGCTCCAGATTGCCGATCGCCCGCATGCTTACCCCGGAAGCATGCGATAACTCCTCGATGGTCATGTGGGCGGCATGTCGCAGCTGCCGCACGCACGTCCCGAACGAGTGCTCCAACGTCCACTCCCCTGCCAACTGCGTGCAGGCATCTCGTACCTGCAGTACTTCTGCCTACTGTTTTGCCTGGAGGTCAAACATGAAGCGGAGTTCACTTGTTGAGTCGCCCAATCGGGTGGCGGAAGTCCGACGCCCGAGCGTCCGACGACGGGCGTTGGAGCGGTAGCACCAGCACATGGACTTATGAGTCAGTGGCTCTCACTGGCCGGGGGGGCGGACCTCGCCCCTGCTCCCGGGAAGGCAAACCCAGCATGGTCTCAGCCCAAGTCACTACCGCCGCAAGGCAGAGCATCCTGCCCGTCGTTGGTGTGGTGGTCGCCGCCGGTCTGCTGGCCGCCGGCTGCTCCACCGGTCGGACCGGTAGTGGTGCCCAAGTGACTCCGCCACCCATCGGGGCCGCACCGACAGCGCCTGTCACCGGATACGACGGACTGATCCAGCTGCCGCTGTCCGCCTACGGCACCTCCGAGCAGGACGACCTCGTGCTGTACCGGACAAACGAAGCGCTGATCACCCGGTGCATGAAGAGCCGGGGACATACAAGCTATGCAAGCCAGAACATGACCGGGACCGCGACGAAAACGCACCAGGAAAAGGAAGCGACCCGTCCGGCCGGCGCCTGGGGCTACATCGGTGCTGCGACGGCCAAGCACAGCGGGTTCCACATCGCGGTACCGCTCAAAACCGCCAAAGGCCCGACCGGCCGGGCATTGAAAGACTACAACGCCTGCTGGGGCCAGGCGAACAAGCAACTACCGTCTCTCGCCGACACCCCAGGCGGGAAACTCGTCCGAGATCTGTTCAATCAGTCGTTCCAGCTGGCGGGCGCAGACAGCCGGGTCGGTGCCGCCCGTAAGCGCTGGTCAGCCTGTATGAACACCGCCGGGCACCCGGCTGACGCTCCCGAGAAGCTGGCCGGCGACCGCTGGGACACGGACAAGCCGACCTCGAACGAGATCGCCACGGCCACCGCTGATGAGTCCTGTACCCGCTCATCACAGCTCGCCGCCGTCTACTTCACCGTCCTTGCCGGATCCCAGCGGCAGCTCATATCCGCCAACATCACGGTCCTGACCGGCTACCAGAAACAGGTCCAGAAGCAGATGGATCAGGCGGCACACTTGCTTTCCGCCACTGCAACGACCTGAATCACACCCTCACCCTAGACTCCGGGCGGAATCCCGGTCCCAGTAGCAACAAGAAACAGGGAGCCAGTATGAAGTACAGTCTCAAACGTGTTGCCGTGTCCGCCCTGACGACCCTCGCGGCAGCGGGCTCACTCACCGTCGGCGCCACATCCTCAGCGTCCGCGATCGATAGAGTCGACTGCGGCCCGAGTGACTACCTGTCCCTCGCACTGCATGGGGGGGCCGATTCTTGGCAAGATTGTTTCGCCAACGCCGGAACGTACTACGTCGGGGATCCTCAGGTTAATACCTGGTGTACTCAGATCTCGACGGGTAATAACGTCGTCAGGTGGTACGGAGACGGCAGGTGGCAGCCCGACCAGCCGATCGGCAAGTGGACCCTATACATCTGGCCGAACCACCCGGGCGGGGTCAGCATCGATTCGGTTGCTATCTACTGAACCACCGGTGATCTCGGAGACGGCGCCCCCTCCGGGCGCCGTCTCCGATCCCGCACGGCGCTCGCCGAGGCCCGGCTCGCCCGAAGAGTGAGAGCCGCCGACTCGCCGAGTCCATCATAGGCAAGGGGTTGATCGCCTTGGCCTGGCCAACTAACCGGAGAACTGTTGTCGGCCCATCCGGAGAAGTGTTGTCCGTCAACCTGGAGATTACCTGCTCGCCCACCTCGAACTCCATGACTGTTGAAGAAAGGGGACCTGCATGAAATACAGTGTCAAACGGGTAGTCCTGTCCGCTCTGACGACCCTCGTCGCGGCGGGCTCACTCACCGTCGCCGCCACATCCTCAGCGTCCGCGATCGATGAGGTCCCGTGCGGCCCGAGTGACTACCTGTCCCTCGAGCTGCATAATACGGGCGGCCAATGGTGGACCGACTGTTTCGCCAACGCTGGAGCCACAATGACCTCGGGCTCGTGGGTTACCCAGATCTCGACCGGTAATAACGTCGTCCAGTGGTACGGAGACGGCAGGTGGCAGCCCGACCAGCCGATCGGCAAGTGGACCACATACATCTGGCCGAACAACCCGGGCGGGGTCAACATTAGCGAGGTTCAGATCTTCTGAACCACTGGCGATTTCGGGGACGGCGGCCATTTCAGGCGTGGTCCCCGAAATCGTACGGCCACTCGTCACGGCCGACGAGGAGCAAGGTTCGGGCGCTCACGGGGCTCATTCGATTCTGGATTTGGCTGATCCCGGTTCCTGGCTGGCTGAAGGACGCACCGGACGACACCAGTGGTATGACGCTCGCCGAACTGACGACGCCGTGCGCAAACCGATCGAGGTCCGCGGCCAGTGGGGACAGCCGACGTGGTCACTGTCCTCGCCAGCTGTGACCGCCGACCGATTCGGCGGCGAGCGCGGTAGCGGGAGCGCGGTTTTCGCAGCTACTGAAGCATCCCACCGCTCTACTGCGGTTTCCTCTAACTAACACCTCTGATGGGCCGTCGGGGTATGTACAGGACACGATCCCGGTCCGTCCGCACTGCCCGTGACCGACCTTCGGTTCACCGCCCAGGCGGGACGCGCCCGCCGCCCGCGGGCCATCCCGAGCTGGTCCTGCTGCACCTCCGCCCTAGCCTCGCGCTTTCGCGAGGTGGAGTGTCCGAGGCTTGATCAAATAAGCGGAGAGTGCTCCTGACCTGCAACGATGGGACTTGTCTAGGGTCCTGTTGGCTGCAGGGGAAGAAGCACTCTCCAGGTGAAGAAGCGTATCGGGTCGTACCCGCGTGTCCGCATCGAGGGCGGCGGGCGGGCGGTGGTCTCGCAGGCCGGGGGTGTGCTGCTGGTCGAGACCGTCCGCAAGGCCGGTCTGGACACCGCGATATCAGCGGCGCTGACGCCGTGGCGGAAGGCTCGGGCGGTGCACGATCCGGGCAAGATCTTGCTGGACGTGGCCCTGGCGGTCGCGCTGGGCGGGGACTGCCTCGCGGATGTCGGCATGCTGCGGGCCGAGCCGGCCGTGTTCGGGCCGGTGGCCTCCGACCCGACGGTCTCCCGCCTCATCGACACCCTTGCCGCCTCCGGGGAGAAGGCCCTGCGGGCCATCCGTGCCGCGCGAGCTGAAGTCCGCCGCTGCGTCTGGCAGTTGGCTGACCGGAAAGCGCCTGATGCGGGCGGGACGGTGACCGTCGACCTCGACGGGGTGCTGGTGATCGCGCATTCGGACAAGGAGGACGCCGCACCGACGTGGAAGAGGACCTACGGTCACCACCCGCTGATGGGGTTCGTGATCAACTCGCTGTGAAGTTCCGGGTGTTGTTCCCGCATCTGGACGAGCGGCAGCGGCGGCTGCTGATGGGCGCCGAGGCCCGGATCCTGGGACATGGCGGTGTCCGCGCGGTCGCGAGGGCGGCCCAGGTAAGCGAGACGACGGTCCGCAAGGGTGTGGACGAGCTGGAGGCCGGCGAAGAGCCGTTGGGCCGGGTACGGAAGCCCGGCGGTGGGCGGAAGAAGGCCGTGGAGCTTGATCCGGGGCTGCGGCCCGCGCTGCTGGCGCTGGTGGAACCTGACGAGCGGGGCGATCCGATGTCGCCGCTGCGCTGGACGGTGAAGTCGACCAGGAACCTCGCGGCCGAACTCACCCGTCAGGGGCACAGGGTGAGCGCGGACACGGTCGGGGACCTGCTGCGTCAGGAGGGCTTCAGCCTGCAGGCGGGCTCCAAAACCCTCGAGGGCAAACAACACCCAGACCGTGACGCCCAGTTCCGCTACATCAACGAGCAGGCCAGACAGCACATGGGCGCCGGCCAGCCGGTGATCAGCGTGGACACGAAGAAGAAGGAACTCATCGGCGACTACAAGAACGCGGGCCGTCAGTGGCGGCCCGAGGGTGAGCCGGTACTGGTCAAGACGCACGACTTCCTGGACCGGCAGGGACCGGGCAAGGCGATCCCGTACGGGATCTACGACGTCGCCGCGAACACTGGTTGGATCAGCGTCGGCACTGATCACGACACCGCCGCGTTCGCTGTCGCCTCCATCCGCCGGTGGTGGCAGGCCCGCGGTCGGCACGACTACCCGGCCGCGGCTCGTCTGCTGATCACTGCGGACGCAGGCGGGTCCAACGGCTACCGCACCCGCGCCTGGAAGACTGAACTCGCAGCTCTGGCCGCCGAGACGGGCCTGGATATCACGGTCTGCCACATGCCGCCGGGCACCTCGAAGTGGAACAAGATCGAGCACCGGTTGTTCTCCCACATCTCCATGAACTGGCGCGGCCGCCCACTGACCAGCCACGACGTCATCGTGAACAGCATCGCGGCAACCACCACCCGCACCGGGCTGACCGTCCACGCCGAGCTCGACCCGGGCACCTACGACACCGGCATCAAGGTCACCGACAGCGACATCGACGCCCTGCCCATGCACCGGCACCGCTTCCACGGCGACTGGAACTACACCCTCCACCCTCAGCCTCGCGACACCGCCAGCGCGGCCGGTGAAACCGAGAGCCCGCGATCAGGCGCCCCATTTCTGCCGCCCTTCACCGGGTGTCTGCGCAGCCCGGAGCTGACCGGCATGCCCGAACCGGCGCTGGACGAAGTCGTCGACCAACTGGCTCAGGCACTGGATGAGTTACGTGAGCCAGGACGGCTCCGGCAGAGAAGAGGCGAGCGCATCCGTGCTCGCGGCGCCGGGGCCAAGGACAAGCTGACCACCGCTGACAGAGTCTTGGCCACCGTGCTCTACCTGCGCAAACTCGGCACCCGAGACCTGCTCGCCCACCTCTTCGAAGTCAACGGCAGCACTTTCACCAGAGCCGTTCACCAAGTCCAGCCCCTCCTAGCCGAACACGGCTACACCATTCCACCCTCGACGGCCAGGTTCCGCACGCCCGCTGACGTCACCGCGTTCCTTGCCCCGCCTGGTACCCGGATCGAGAATGGTTCGAGCCGCACCGGGCCTGGGCAACAGACTGACGCCCGCCACCGCCCGACCGAAGCCGAGTTCGAGCTCTCCGGGACCTGGCCCGGACCTTCTACATGATGCCCGTCCACTGCCACGGCCTACTTGCAACTCGGCCCCGGAGACAATCCACACGGTACTGCGCCTCAGCGTGCCACTCCGGCTGTGCAGCGGCGTACTGGGCGGCGTACGTCGCCATTCGCAGTTCCCTCGCCCCAGCGAGGAGTTCGTAGCC
>NZ_JBEYFC010000110.1:0-22007 GCF_040634175.1 Streptomyces sp. NPDC007162 | reverse complement strand
GCAGGGCGTCGGCGACCTTCTCCAGGGAGGTGCGACTGGGCCGGGCCCTGTCGTTCTCGATCTGGCTCAGGAAGGGCACCGACAGGCCGCTGCGCGGACGCCGGGGGCCTCGTCGGTGTGCGTCAGCCCGAGTAGGGCTCGGCCTTCAGGATCTTCACCGAGGCCTTCTTGCCGTTCGGCAGCTCGTACTCCGCGTCCTCGCCCACCTTGTGGCCGATGACGCCGGTACCCAGCGGGGACTGCGGGGAGTACGTCTCGACGTCGGCGCTCGCGTATTCGCGCGACGCGAGGAGGAACGTCATGGTGTCGTCCTCGTCACCGTCGAAGGCGATGGTCACCACCATGCCCGGCGCGACGGCGCCGTCCGCGGACGCCGGAGCCTCGCCGACCTTGGCGTTCTCGAGGAGCTGGGTCAGCTGGCGCACACGGAGCTCCTGCTTGCCCTGCTCCTCCTTGGCCGCGTGGTACCCGCCGTTCTCGCGCAGGTCGCCCTCCTCGCGCGCGGCCGCGATCTTGGCGGCGATCTCCGTGCGCGCAGGACCAGACAGGTACTCCAGCTCGGCCCTGAGCTGGTTGTACGCCTCCTGGGTCAGCCAGGTGACGTTCTCGCTGGTCTGGGTCACAGGTGCTCCTCGTCGGTACTGGGAATACAAAGCATCGCCCTACCCGGAAGCATGTTCCTTCATGGAAGGGCGAAACCACGAGCCTAACAATTCAACGGCGAAAGGGGGAGGACATAAGCCACCAGAATCACGTCAACGCAGGTCAGCGTGTACGTATTCCGGCTGACCTCAGTCGGCGTGGCAGCCCAGCAGCTCCGCCGTGGTGCCCCGGGCCGTGGTGCGGAGCGTGACCACCCGGTCGATCTGGGTCGCCGAACCGGTGAAGCGGAAGTCCGCCCGGCCCACCTCGGAGCCGTCCGCCGCCTGGGAACGCAGCGTGCAGTAACCGGAGGCGCCGGCGTCCTTGTGGACCTCCAGGTGCACCTTGACCGCGTCGGCGGAGGCGTCGAAGGTGACGACCTGGGCGCTGATCTTGTTCTGCACGACGTAGTGGTAGGCCAGGTAGCCGACGAGGACGACCAGCAGGGCGCTCAGGACCGCGCCGACGACCTTGAGTTTGCGGTCGGCGCGCGCGTCCGAGGAGCGGCCGTAGCGGCCCTCGGGCAGCCGCGTGCTCGCGGTACTCATGATCGTCCTCCCGGCCGGAACCGCCCCCGGATCCGGCTAGACCCGGACCCCGGAATTATTCGCCCCCCGATTCGGTCACTATAGAAGCCGCCGATTGCCCCCGAGCTACCGGGGCGCCGACTTACTGAGGATTGAGTCTTGACTGACCAGCTGCGACTGATGGCCGTCCACGCCCACCCCGACGACGAGTCGAGCAAGGGCGCGGCGACCATGGCGAAGTACGTGTCCGAGGGGGTGGACGTGCTGGTCGTGACCTGCACGGGCGGGGAGCGCGGCTCCATCCTCAACCCCAAGCTGCAGGGCGACAAGTACATCGAGGAGCACATCCACGAGGTACGCAAGAAGGAGATGGACGAGGCCCGCGAGATCCTCGGCGTCACACAGGAGTGGCTCGGCTTCGTCGACTCGGGCCTGCCCGAGGGCGACCCGCTGCCGCCGCTGCCCGAGGGCTGCTTCGCCCTGGAGGACGTCGACAAGGCGGCCGGCGAGCTGGTCCGCAAGATCCGCGCCTTCCGTCCGCAGGCGATCACCACCTACGACGAGAACGGCGGCTACCCGCACCCCGACCACATCATGACGCACAAGATCTCCATGGTGGCCTTCGAGGGCGCGGCCGACCCCGAGAAGTACCCCGAGGCCGAGTACGGCCCCGTGTACCAGCCGCTGAAGCTCTACTACAACCAGGGCTTCAACCGCCCCCGCACCGAGGCGCTGCACAACGCCCTGCTGGAGCGCGGCATGGAGTCGCCCTACGGGGACTGGCTGAAGCGGTGGAGCGAGTTCGAACGCGCCGAGCGCACCCTGACCACGCACGTCCCGTGCGCGGACTTCTTCGAGATCCGCGACAAGGCGCTGATCGCGCACGCCACGCAGATCGACCCGGACGGCGGCTGGTTCAAGGTGCCGCTGGACCTCCAGAAGGAGGTCTGGCCGACCGAGGAGTACGAGCTCGCGAAGTCGCTCGTCGATACCTCCCTCCCCGAGGACGACCTCTTTGCGGGCATCCGCGACAATGCCTGACATGAGCGCAAGCCTGGCACTGACGCACCTCGTCCCCCTCGCCAAGGAGGTCGACGAGAACAAGGTCACCCCCGGCGTCCTCGGCTTCATCGTCTTCGCGGTGATGGCCCTGGCTGTCTGGGGTCTGATGAAGTCCATGAACAAGCACATGCAGAAGGTCGACTTCAAGGAACCCAAGGAGTCCCCGGCGGCCAGGGCCGACGCGGGAACCTCCGCCGCCGACTCCAAGAGCTGACCGGCGTCACCCCGCGCCCGGCACCGGCACCCCCATCACCTCACGGGCGTGCCGGCCCGGCACCATGCCCAGCCGCCAGGCCTGCCAGCCGGACTCCAGGCTCACGCCACGGTCCAGAAGCAGCCCGTACGCCGCGACGTACTCGGTCAGCTTCTCGTCGCGCAGCGGGTGCCCGGCGCGGGCGAGCTGCGCCAGGTCCTCCTGGGCGACCGCGGTCCCCACCTCGGTCCCGCCGGGTGCGGCGTAGGGGAGCAGCGTGCAGCGCAGGAAGCGCGCCCAGTCCTCGCCGCGGCGGTCGCCGTACGACGCGAACAGGGTGACCGCCTCGTCGCACAGGTCCAGCGCCTGCCCGGCACGGGCGTTGCCGGCGTCCACGACGGCCAGCTCCAGACAGGTCCACGCCTCGCCGTGGGCGACGCCGATCCGCTGGAAGTCGGCGCGGGCGTCGACGAGCAGCTGCCGGGCGAAGCCGGAGTTGCGCAGCGAACCGGTCTGCGCGGCCCGCTGGTCGCGGGTCACCCGGGCCGAGTGGTGCCGGGCACAGGCCAGGCCGTACACGTCCCGCATCCGGGAGAACATCGTCCGCGAGCGCTCCAGCTCACGCACCGCCCGGTCCAGCTCGCCCGCCTCCTCCAGGGCCTGGCCCAGGTAGTACACCGTCCACGCCTCACCGCGCGCGTCCTCGTTGTCCCGGTGCCGGGCCGCGGCCGCACGCAGCCCGTCCACCGCCGGGGAGGTGTCACCGGCCACCAGCCGGGCCCGTGCCAGCTGGGTCAGCGCCCACGCCTCACCACGGGCGTCCCGGGTGCGGCCGTACCGGTCCAGCGCCGCCCGCAGCTCCCGCTCCGCCCGCGGCACGTCCCCCATCCGCAGCGCCAGCTGCCCCAGCTGGAAGTGCGCCCAGGCCTCGCCGTGCACCGAGCCGCCCTCGCGGTGCAGGACCAGTGAACGGGTGAGCAGGTCCAGGGCCTCCGGCAGCCGGGCCCGGTCGCGCTGCACCGCCGCCAGGGCGTGCATCGTCCAGGCCCGGTCGGTGGCCAGCTCGGGGGCCGCCTGGAGGTCCAGGGCCTCCTGGAGCCTGGCCGCGGCCTCGGTCAGCTGGCCCTGGTGGTGCAGGGTGATCCCGAGCGAACACAGCGCGCGGGCCGCGCCGGCGTCGTGGTGCGCCTCCCTGTAGAGGTCGACGACCGAGGCGAGGGTGGTGCGGGCCTTGTCCAGCTCGCCCAGCTGACGGGCCGCGATACCCGTGCGCCACTGCACGGAACGCACCATCAGTCCTTGGTCCACGCTCTGCGCCAGCTCACTGATCTCGCCGAGCCGGTACAGGTCACCACGCAGCAGGCAGTAGTCGCACAGGGCACCCAGCAGGTTCTGCACGGCCGCCTGGTCCACCCCCTCGGCGTGCCGGAGCGTCGCCGTGATGAAACTCGACTCGTCGTCCAGCCAGCGCAGCGCCTCGTCGAGCGAGGTGAAGCCGTGCGGGCTGAACCGGTCCGACCGCGTCGACATGTTGCCGTCGACCAGGCGCAGCACGGAGTCGGCGAGCTCCGCGTAGTTCACGATCAGCCGCTGCTGCGCGGCCGTGCGGTCGGCCGGCTCCTCCTCGTCCACGAGGCGGGCCTGCGCGAACGAGCGGACCAGGTCGTGCAGCCGGTAGCGGCTGCCGCGGACATGGTCGATCAGACCGGCCCCCGCCAGCGCCACCAGCTGACGGGTCGCCTCCGCCTCGTCCGTGGCCAGCAGGGCGGCCGCGGCCGCCGTGCCGAGCGAGGCCCGGCCCGCCAGCGCCAGTCTCCGCAGCAGCCGGCGCCCGGTCTCCGACTGGTCGGTGTAACGCAGCCACAACGCGCGCTCCACCGGCTCCACCGGCCCGTACGCGCCGAGATCCGCGGCCAGCCGGGCCGGCGAACGCGATCCCAGCGGCGCGGCCGACCCCAGCGACGAACCCGCGATCCGCAGCGCCAGCGGCAGCCCGCCGCACAACTCCCGGATCCGCTCCGCCGACTGCGCGTCGTACGGCCCCGACGCGTCCTGCGCGGCCGCGTCGAGCAGCTCCTCCGCGCCCGCCGCGTCCAGCGCGGTCACCGGCAACCGGTGCACCCAGGCCGGCAGATCGGGCGGCAGGTCCAGCTGCTCCCGGGCGGTCACCAGCACCAGGCTGTCGGAACGCTCCGGGACCAGTGCGCGCACCTGCTCGGCATCACAGGCGTCGTCCAGCACGATCGTCACCGGCAGACCCGCGAGATGCTGGTGGTACAGCTCACCCAACCGCTTGACCTGCTGGTCCGGTGAGGAACGCTCACGGAACAGCAACTGCTCGCGCGGCGCGCCCAGCCGGTTGAGCAGATGCAGCAGGGCGTCCCTGGTGGACAGCGGCGGCTCGTCCCCGCTGCCGCCGCGCAGGTCCACCACCACCGCACCCCGGAAGAGGTCCTTCAACTCGTGGGTGGCCCGGACCGCCAGCGTCGTACGGCCGGAGCCGGGCTCACCGTGCAGGACGACGACCGTCGGACGGGTCTCCGTGGTGGCCCGCGAGGCCTGCGCCCACTGCCGGATCCGCGCCAGCTCCTGCTGCCGGCCGGCGAACGGTCCCGCCGGGTCGGGGAGCTGACCGAACGACTGCTGCAACACCGTTCGCCTGCGGGCCGCCGCGCTCTTGTCCGTGCCGCGCAGCCCCGGGCCCTGCTTCTTGGGTCCCGTGGAGGCGCTGAGCACCCGCTGCTGGTCGAGGAACGGACGGATGCCGCGCACCTCCAGTGCGGTCAGCCACTGCAGCCGCAACTGTTCGGGTCCCCCGGGCTGCCCGGCCGCGCCGGCGCGGTGGTGGGCGGCCGGCAGATGGGAACCGGCGACCTTGACGACGGTGGCGGCGGCGCCGACCACCCCGACGATCACGCCCGCGCCGAGTGCCGTACCCGCCCCGGTGCCCAGGGAGAGGTCGGCGACGGTGGCGGCGACCGCCGCGACGGCCGCGACCAGCAGGGGAGTGCCACTGCCCTCGCGCGCGTACCGCTGGCCGAAGCTCTGCCGGCCCGCCTCGGTCTCGTCCAGCGCGTCGGTGTACGACGCGTACTCCTCGGTGGCCGACTGCGCCATGGTCTCCAGGCCGGCGCGTGCGCGTGACAGGAGCAGCTGTCCGTCGACGCGCCCGCCGGAGCGGCGGACCTCCTCCTCCACGGCCCGCACCAGCAGCCGGTCGGCCTCCGCCCGGTGGGCGTCCCGCATGTCCCGTCCCCCTCCAGCGGCAACTCCGTTGCCTACGAGTGTCCTTCGGAGGAAGCGAAGTTGCGAGAGGGCCGGATCATCCCGGGCGGGTCAGCCCCGGGCGACGGGTTCTGCCGTCCCTTGGACAACGCGAGGAACACGCACGCCACGGCCAGGCCCGCCTCCGCCACCGCGCTCGCGAGTGCCTCCACCAGCGCCCGGCCCACCGGCGACGTCGTTATGTCGAACCACGCGTCGAGGACGGCCACCGAGGCCGTCGCCGAAGCGGTGAGGCGGGCCCGCGCGTCGCCGCGCAGCCCCAG
This sequence comes from Streptomyces sp. NPDC007162, assembly GCF_040634175.1. Taxonomy (NCBI): domain Bacteria; kingdom Bacillati; phylum Actinomycetota; class Actinomycetes; order Kitasatosporales; family Streptomycetaceae; genus Streptomyces; species Streptomyces sp. NPDC007162. The sequence continues at coordinate 16,035 of NZ_JBEYFC010000110.1, read as the reverse complement.
CACCGCCGTCGCCGCGCAGCCGGCCGCCATCAGCACGTCGAGACCGATCCACGCCAGTGACCAGTTGTGCACCTCGGTACTGGCCGGCAACGTCACGGCCAGCACCACCATCCACGGCACGAGCAGCACGGCGGAAGAGCCGAGCAGGATCAGTGCCCACCGCTTCGTCCGTTTCATCAGCCGCGCCTTCGTCGTAGTCACCTCAGGCAACGTGATCGGCCCCCCGTCTTGTTCCGTCATCGGTTGTCCCGCCCGTGGCGGTCCATTCCGCATGCCCTCAAGGTAAACCGCAGAGAAAACTCTGCAAAGAAAAATCGGCGGACATCAGGGACGGCTCAGGGTTCTCAGGGCTACCGTGACCGCATGACCGACGGCACACCCGAGACGCCCGAGCTGACCAGCCTGGAGCGCACCGCCCTCTACAAGTCCCTCGGCAACCCGCTGCGCCGCCGCATCCTCGACTACCTCGGCCGGCACGGTGCGGCCAACTCCACCGTGCTCGCCCGCGAACTCGGCGAGAGTTCCGGCACCACCAGCTACCACCTGCGCAAGCTCGCCGAGCAGCGGCTCATCGAGGAGATCCCGGAGAAGTCGGCGGGGCGCGAGCGCTGGTGGCGGAGCCTGCCCTTCAGCCACACCACGCCCGACCCGGCGACCATGACGCACGAGGAGTACGCCGCGGCCGAGCAACTCGCCCTGCTGAAGATCGAGATGGACACCCGGCTGTTCCGCCGCGCCCACCAGGAGTACCGGGGCCCGCAGGGCTGGGCCCAGGTCCGGCGCACCGGCACCTGGATGACCAAGGACGACCTCCACGCCTTCGTCCGCGCCTACCAGGACCTCCTGAACCACTACGGCCACCCCGACAACGCCGTCCCCGAGGGGGCACGCCGTGTCAACGTGCGCTTCTACGCCGCCCCCGACCCCGTGGGAGAGTGGGAGAGTGAACCGACTGGCCCATGAGACGTCCCCGTACCTGCTCCAGCACGCCGACAACCCCGTCGACTGGTGGCCCTGGTCGGCCGAGGCCTTCGAGGCGGCGCGGACCGCGAACAGACCCGTCCTGCTGAGCGTCGGGTACAGCTCCTGCCACTGGTGCCACGTCATGGCTCACGAATCCTTCGAGGACCGGGCCACCGCCGACTTCCTCAACGAGCACTTCGTCAGCGTCAAGGTCGACCGCGAGGAGCGGCCCGACGTGGATGCGGTCTACATGGAGGCCGTGCAGGCCGCCACCGGGCAGGGCGGCTGGCCCATGACCGTCTTCCTCACCCCCGACGCCGAACCCTTCTACTTCGGGACCTACTTCCCGCCCGACCCCCGGCACGGGATGCCCTCCTTCCGGCAGGTGCTGGAAGGGGTGCGGAGTGCCTGGGCCGACCGGCGGGGCGAGGTCGCCGAGGTCGCCGGGAAGATCGTCCGCGACCTCGCCCAGCGCGAGATCAGCCACCAGGGATCCCAGCCGCCCGGCGAGCAGGAACTCGCCCAGGCCCTGCTCGGCCTCACCCGGGAGTACGACCCGCAGCGCGGCGGGTTCGGCGGCGCCCCCAAGTTCCCGCCGTCCATGGTCATCGAGTTCCTGCTGCGGCACCACGCCCGCACGGGTGCCGACGGCGCCCTCCAGATGGCCGCGGACACCTGCGAGCGCATGGCCCGCGGCGGGCTCTACGACCAGCTCGGCGGCGGCTTCGCCCGCTACTCCGTCGACCGCGACTGGGTCGTGCCGCACTTCGAGAAGATGCTCTACGACAACGCCCTGCTGTGCCGGGCGTACGCCCACCTGTGGCGGGCCACCGGATCGGAGCTCGCCCGCCGGGTCGCCCTGGAGACCGCCGACTTCATGGTCCGCGAACTGCGCACCGGCGAGGGCGGGTTCGCCTCCGCCCTCGACGCCGACAGCGACGACGGGACCGGCAGGCACGTCGAGGGCGCGTACTACGTCTGGACCCCCGCGCAGCTGCGCGAGGTCCTCGGTGACGACGCGGACCTGGCCGCCCAGTACTTCGGGGTCACCGCGGAGGGCACCTTCGAGCACGGCCAGTCCGTCCTGCAACTCCCGCAGCAGGAAGGCGTGTTCGACGCGGAGAAGATCGAGTCCGTGAAGCGGCGGCTGCTCGCGGAGCGGGCCGGACGTCCGGCCCCCGGCCGGGACGACAAGGTCGTCGCCGCCTGGAACGGCCTCGCCGTCGCCGCGCTCGCCGAGACCGGCGCCTACTTCGACCGCCCCGACCTGGTCGAGGCCGCTGTCGGCGCCGCGGATCTCCTCGTACGACTGCACCTGGACGACCACGCCCGCCTCGCCCGCACCAGCCGGGACGGCCGGACCGGTGCCCACGCGGGTGTGCTGGAGGACTACGGGGACGTCGCCGAAGGGTTCCTCGCGCTCGCGTCCGTGACCGGCGAGGGCGTCTGGCTGGACTTCGCCGGGTTGCTGCTCGACCACGTCCTGGCCCGCTTCACCGACCCGGAGACCGGTGCCCTGTACGACACCGCGTCGGACGCCGAGCAGCTCATCCGCAGGCCCCAGGACCCGACCGACAACGCCGCCCCCTCCGGCTGGACCGCCGCCGCGGGCGCCCTGCTGGGCTATGCGGCCCACACCGGCTCCGAGGCCCATCGCACCGCCGCGGAGCGGGCGTCGGGTGTCGTCAGGACGCTCGGGCCGCGGGTGCCGCGGTTCGTCGGCTGGGGACTCGCCGTCGCCGAGGCGCTGCTCGACGGGCCGCGCGAGGTCGCGGTCGTCGGGCCGGACGCGCAGGACCCGGCCACGGCCGCCCTGCACCGCACCGCGCTGCTCGGCACCGCGCCGGGCGCGGTCGTGGCCGCGGGGACCGTGGGCAGTGACGAGTTCCCGCTGCTCGCGGACCGGCCGCTGGTCGGCGGTGCGGCGGCCGCGTACGTCTGCCGGAACTTCACCTGCGACGCCCCGACCACCGACCCGGAACGGCTTCGAGCGGCGCTCGGAGACTGAAAGCGGCGCTCGGCGGCCGACGGCGTTCGGCGCCTGAGGGTCAGGCGAACTCGGCGAGGGCGCGTGCCACGATGGCCTCCAACTGCTGGTGGTGCGCGCCCTTCCAGTAGGCGCGCCCGCACTCCTCGCACCGCGCGAAGACGTCGTACGACTTCTGCGTCCCGCCCTTGAGCTGCTCCGCCACCTCCTCCTTGGTCGCCGTGCGGAGCAGGCCGTTGCAGGCCGTGCAGCGGGTCCACGGGCGCAGGGCGGGGGCGAAGCGGGCCAGGACGTCGTGGAGCTGGTCGTCGGGGCTGGTGCTGTAGACGTAGGCGCCGGCCCAGAGTTCGCGGCGGCGCAGCAGGCCCCGGTCGCGGCTGAGCAGCACCCGCCGCTCGGCGGCCGAGCGGGCCGCGAGGGCCGGGTCGCCGATGTCCGTCGACTCGTACGCGGTGTCCACGCCGAGCAGGCGCAGGCGGCGGGCCAGGGTGCCGAGGTGCACGTCGAGGAGGAAGCGGAGCGGGGCGCCGGGGACCTGCTGGGGGCGGCCGACCGGGTGTACGGCCACCCGCTCGCCGTCTGCCGGGATGTGGCCGACGGGGACCTCGCGGCCGTCCACCACCAGGGCGCCGACCTCGGTCAGCGGGACGCCCAGGGACTCGATCACGTGGCCGAGCGTGGAGACTCCGTCGACGGCGAGCGGATGGCTGCCGACGCGGCGGGCGTGCGGGACGAACAGGGCCAGCCCGGGGGCGACTTCGACGTGGATCTCGGCGGCGTTCACGTGGTCAGGATGGCACGGCGGACAGCCGTGACCTCAGTGGTTTTCCGGGGGCAGGCCGTGCCCGATGACGTTCAGGGCGCGGTCGACGAGGGCGTCGAAGTCGGCCTCGTGGTCGTTCTCGGCCCAGTACATCGAGGTCTCCATGAGACCGCCGATGATCGACATGGCGTAGACCCGGACCTCCAGGCTGTCGGGGTCCCGGCCGGTGCGCTCGCCGATGGCCTGGCAGAGCATGCGGCCGGTGGCCGACATGCTCTCCAGCATCCGGGAACGCACGGCGGGGACCTCGGCCATCAGCCTGGTGCGGAGCCGGGAGACCCGGAGGGGTTCCTTCATGCCCAGCTGTACCGCCTGATGCATCACGTGCCGGAGGGAGTCCGGCCACGGCTCGTCGGCGGGCCGGGCCCGGAGCTCCTCCAGCATGAGCGGGTCGTACTCGTCCGTGAGGACGATGTCCTCCTTGGTCGGGAAGTACCGGAAGACGGTGGACGGCGACACCTCGGCCCGTTCGGCGATCTGCTCGACCGTCGTGGCGTCGTACCCCTGCTCCTCGACCAGCGCGTAGGTCGCGGAGCGGATCGCCTCGCGGGTCTTGATCTTCTTGCGTTCGCGCAGTCCGAGCCGGGGGTTGCCGGCGGGGGGGTAGGAGGTGTCTGGTGCCGTCATGCCGGTCATTCTCCGGCATCGACCGCGGCGGCGGCCACGGCCGGGGTGTCGTCTCCTTCGGTACGGCGCACGGTGGGTGTGTCGGGCAGCAGGGCGGCGGCCAGCAGCGCGGTCACGAGCGCGGCGATCCCGCAGACCAGCAGGACCAGGCCCATGCCGTGGACGTAGGAGGCGTTCGCGGAGGCGGCCAGACGGGCCGAGCCGGTCTTCGCGGCGACCAGGTGGGCGGCGATCACCGACTCGCCGGCGGTGTGGCCGAGCGGCGCGGGCAGGCCGGTGGTGTCCAGGCGGTCGCGGAAGGCGTCGGCCAGCAGGCTGCCGAGGAGGGCGATGCCGAGGGCGCCGCCGACCTGGCGCTGGGTCATCAGCAGGCCGGAGCCGCTGCCGGCCCGGTCCGCCGGAAGGGCGCCGAGCGCGCCGTCCATCGACGGGACGACGGAGAAGCCGAAGCCGAGGCCGGCCGTGGACAGCCACAGTGCGGTGAAGCCGTAGCCGTCGTGGACGGTCGTACGGCTGCCGAGGAGGGCGGCGAAGGCGAGGACGACCAGGCCCGCGGCGACCACGGCGCGTGCCCCGAAGCGTGCCACCAGCGGCTGGGCGGCGCGGGCGGCGACGACCAGGCCGCCCATCATGGGCAGCATGCGCAGCCCGGTACCGAAGGCGTCGTTGCCGAGGACCGCCTGGAGGTAGGGCGGCAGTACGAACATCAGGCCGGAGAGGACGAACATCACGAGGGTGGCGGCCAGCGTGTTCAGCAGGAAGCCGCGGTGGGTGAGCAGCCCCATGTCGAGCATGGGGCGCTCGGCCCGGCGTTCGCGCAGTACCAGGGCTCCGACCAGGACCACGGCGAGCGCGAACAGGACGAGGACCAGCGGGTCGCCCCAGCCGCGGTCGGGAGCCTCGATGATCGCGTAGATCAGGGCGCCGAGGCCGGTCGCGGTGAGCACGGTCGACGGCATGTCGACCTTCGGGGAGGCGGGGTCGCTGGTCTCGGGGAGCAGGAAGACGCAGGCGGCGACGCCGATGGCGACCATCGGCACGTTGATCAGGAAGACCGAGCCCCACCAGAAGTGGTTGAGCAGCCAGCCGCCGACGATGGGGCCGAGTGGCAGACCGAGCGCCGAGGCGGCCGATACGACGCCGACGGCCCGGGTGCGCTCGCCCGGTCCGAACAGCGAGGGCAGCACGGACAGGGCCAGCGGCATGACCAGGGCCGCGCCGACGCCCATCACCGTGCGGGCGGCGACCACCCGGTTCACGTCGTCGGCGAGGGCGCCGGCCACGGAGCCGGCGAGGAAGATCACAAGGCCGGTGACGAGCATCCTGCGGCGGCCGAAGCGGTCGCCGAGCAGACCGGCCGGGAGCATCAGCGAGGCGAAGACGACGACGTAGGAGTCGGCCATCCACTGCTGCGCGCTGGTGGTGGCGCCGAGCTGTTCGGCCATGGTCGGCAGCGCCACGTTGAGGATCGTCGTGTCGAAGCCGAGCACCAGCATGCTCGCGACCAGGGCGCCCAGGGCCCACCAGCGGCGGGGGTTCTGACGTGTCTCGTCAGGCGGAGTGACAGTAGCCATGAAATGAGAGTAGCTCTCAAAATCTAGTCAGTGTCAATGGGGAGTCGATGTCAGGGCATGGAAAAGTGGCCACGGCTCGGGAGCCGTGGCCACTCGGGGGGAGGGGGATGGAGCCGCCTACGCGTGCTGGTAGGCCACCAGCGAGATGCCGACGTAGTGGACGACGAACGCGGCCAGCGTGAGCGAGTGGAAGACCTCGTGGAACCCGAAGTAGCGCGGTGACGGGTTCGGGCGCTTGATGCCGTAGATCACGCCGCCCGCGCTGTAGAGCAGGCCGCCGACGATCACCAGGACCAGCACGGCGATGCCGCCGGTGCGCATGAAGTCGGGCAGGAAGAAGACCGCCGCCCAGCCCATCGCTATGTAGCAGGGTGTGTACAGCCAGCGTGGTGCGCCGACCCAGAACACCCGGAAGGTGATGCCCGCGGCCGCGGCGCCCCAGATGCCCCACAGCAGCCACCGGCCCTTCGTCCCCGGCAGCAGGAGCAGGGTCAGGGGCGTGTAGGTGCCCGCGATGATCAGGAAGATGTTCGCGTGGTCGAGTCTGCGCAGGATGCCGTCCATGCGCGGGCTCCAGTCGCCCCGGTGGTACAGCGCGCTGACGCCGAACAGCAGGCATGCGGTCAGGGCGTAGATCCCGCAGGCGAGACGGCCGCGCGGTGAGTCGGCGAGGGCGGTGAGGACGAGACCCGCTACGAGCGCGGCCGGGAACATGCCCAGGTGCAGCCACCCGCGCAGCTTGGGCTTGACCTGTTGTGACAGGGAGGAGAGCGCGGCGGGACCGCGGCCGGCGGCCGGCGGGTCCGTGGGCGCGTCGGGGGCGGACGCAGTCATGCCTCGCATCGTACCTACGGAACCGTAGGTTACGCGTCAGTTGCGGACGCGTGCTACGCGCAGTGGCCATCATCTCACGCGCCCCCGCGGTGCGGGCGGGTCCGGGCAAAAAGATCTCCAGTTGAACTCAACGTGGACGCAAAGAAACGCAGGAAAACACGGAAACCGTGGCCTTCCTCACGTCGCTCATCTGTGACTCCCTCTGGACAGATGGGAGATCGAGTCGGAGGATCAAATGAGTGCGGTCGGCACCGGATGAGCGGCTACGAAGCATCCGGGTCGCAGCCCCCACGGGGCAACAAGGCCTTCCTGGTAAGGCCACAAGATCCAAAATCCCTCATTTAGGAGCAATCGTGGCGCGCGACATCGCGGCTCCCACCGTCATCCCCACCAACCATCAGGAACTGATCTCGTGGGTCAACGAGATCGCCGAACTGACCCAACCGGACAGCGTGGTCTGGTGTGACGGATCCGAGGCCGAGTACGAGCGACTGGCAGAGGAGCTCGTGGCGAAGGGCACCTTCAAGAAGCTCGACCCGATCAAGCGCCCCCACTCGTACTACGCGGCCTCCGACCCGACCGATGTCGCCCGGGTCGAGGACCGCACGTTCATCTGCTCCGAGCAGGAGAAGGACGCGGGCCCCACCAACCACTGGAAGGATCCCGCCGAGATGCGCGAGATCTTCTCCGGGGAGAAGGGCCTGTTCCGCGGCTCGATGAAGGGCCGGACGATGTACGTCGTCCCGTTCTGCATGGGCCCGCTCGGCTCCCCGCTCTCCGCGCTCGGCGTCGAGATCACCGACTCCGCGTACGTCGCCGTCTCCATGCGCACGATGACGCGCATGGGCCAGGCGGTCCTCGACGAACTCGGCGACGACGGCTTCTTCGTGAAGGCCGTGCACACCCTCGGCGCCCCGCTGGAGCCGGGCCAGGCCGACGTTCCGTGGCCGTGCAACAGCACCAAGTACATCTCGCACTTCCCCGAGTCGCGCGAGATCTGGTCCTACGGCTCCGGCTACGGCGGCAACGCCCTGCTCGGCAAGAAGTGCTACGCCCTGCGCATCGCCTCCGTCATGGCGCGCGACGAGGGCTGGCTGGCCGAGCACATGCTGATCCTCAAGCTCACCCCTCCCCAGGGCGAGTCCAAGTACGTCGCCGCCGCCTTCCCGAGCGCCTGCGGCAAGACCAACCTCGCCATGCTGGAGCCCACCGTCTCCGGGTGGACCGTCGAGACGATCGGCGACGACATCGCCTGGATGCGGTTCGGCGAGGACGGCCGCCTCTACGCGATCAACCCGGAGGCAGGCTTCTTCGGCGTCGCGCCCGGCACCGGTGAGCACACCAACGCCAACGCGATGAAGACGCTGTGGGGCAACGCGGTCTTCACCAACGTGGCGCTCACCGACGACGGCGACGTCTGGTGGGAGGGCATGACGGAGGAGCTCCCGGCCCACCTGACCGACTGGAAGGGCAACGACTGGACGCCGGGCTCCGAGACCCCGGCCGCCCACCCCAACGCCCGCTTCACCGTGCCCGCCGCGCAGTGCCCGATCATCGCGCCGGAGTGGGAGGACCCCAAGGGCGTGCCGATCTCGGCGATCCTCTTCGGCGGCCGCCGCGCCAGCGCGGTCCCGCTGGTGACGGAGTCCTTCGACTGGAACCACGGCGTCTTCCTCGGCGCCAACGTGGCCTCCGAGAAGACCGCCGCCGCCGAGGGCAAGGTCGGCGAGCTGCGCCGCGACCCGTTCGCGATGCTGCCCTTCTGCGGCTACAACATGGGCGACTACATGGCCCACTGGATCGACGTGGCCAAGGACAAGGACCAGTCCAGGCTGCCGAAGATCTACTACGTCAACTGGTTCCGCAAGAACGACGAGGGCAAGTTCGTCTGGCCCGGCTTCGGCGAGAACTCCCGGGTCCTGAAGTGGATCGTGGAGCGCCTGGACGGCAAGGCGGACGGTGTCGAGACGCCGATCGGTGTGCTGCCGACGCGCGAGGCCCTGGACACCAAGGGGCTCGACCTGTCCGACGGAGACCTCGACTTCCTGCTGACCGTCGACAAGGAGGTCTGGCGCGAGGAGGCCGCGCTGATCCCGGACCACCTCGACACCTTCGGCGAACACACGCCGAAGGAGCTGTGGGAGCAGTACCGGGCGCTGGTCGAGCGCCTGGGCTGAGCCCCCGAGAAGACTCCGCGGCCGGTACGGATGTGCCCTGACCAGTGATCGTCACGGCCGGCCGCGGTGTGAACCGGCGAGGCCGCGCACAACGGCGTGCGGGGCCTGTGGGCCTGCCGCCGCCTCTTCCCGTCCGCCCCGACGGGACCCCTGGCGGCGGCAGGCCTTCGCCTGCCCCTTCCCCGGGCGTTCAGCCGCCCCTCTCCTCCAGGTAGCGGGTATGCGTTTCCTGGCGTCTGGCTTCGGTGTCCCTCAGGGTCGCCGCCAGGTGCTCCGCCTCCTCCTTGAGGACGCTGAGCTGGCGTTCCAAGTGGCGCTCCGGCGGCTCCTGCCCCGGCGTCAGACGGGTCCACCAACGGGTCCGTACGAAGCTGTCGACCGCCTCCGGGAGGTCCTGGCGGACGATCCGGGACAGGGTGTGCACGCCCTCCGGGTCCTGGACCAGGAGTTCGGTCGCCCAGCCGGGGTCCAGCAACGCCGTCAGCAGGTCCGTCAGTTCGGTGAGGCGGTCCGTCGCGGTCGGCGGCAGGTCCACCTCGGTCAGGTACCCGTCCAGCTTGCCGAAGTCCTCGCGCACCTCGCCCAACTGGGCCGAGGGCGTCGGGAACTCCGGCAGCGGCGGGCGCTCCGGCGGGGCGATCAGGGCGCCCGCGCCGTACAGGCCCGCCACCACCACCGGCCAGTAGGGACCCGCCACACCGGTGAAGGTCAGGACCAGGCCGAGGACACCGGCCGCCGAACCGGTGAGGTTCTTGCGGGACTCGAGGTAGGCGAGAGCCCTACTGGTAGCCACGGATCTCCTCGAAGGCGCCGTCCAGGGAACCCTCCCGGCCGTCGAAGAGGCGGCCGCCGGTCAGGTCGGCGATGTGCTGGAGTTCGGCGCGCGAGGAGTCGCCGAACAGGATGGGGAAGACGGGGATGTTCCGCCGGGCGGCGGACAGGCCGCGGTAGAAGCCGTCGAACTCCGCCGCCTTCGCGCCCGTGGTGTTCTCGCCGTCCGTCATCAGCACGATCGACGTGAACGTGTCCTCGCCGCTGCCCAGATGGTCGTACGCCTTCTCCAGCGAGGTGTAGATCGCCGTGTTGCCGTCGGCGCTCAGTGCCTCGGTGTCCTTGCGGATGGCGGCCAGACCGGCCTTGGGGTCCGCCGGGTCGACGACATGGGTGCTGACGCTCTTCACGGCCGATCCGAACGGCATCAGGGTCACCTCCTCGCGGTCGCGGAAGTCACCGGTGAGGTCGGCGAGGGCCGTCTTCAGCCGGTCCAGCCGGTCGCCGTCCATGGAGCCCGAGGTGTCGAGGACGTAGACCGTGCGGGAGGGGCGGCGCAGTTCGTTCTCGTAGGCCGAGATGAGCCCGTCGGCCACCGACCGGCTGCCGGGGAAGGGCAGTTCGCGGCGGCGGGTGGTGCCGAGACCGGCGGCCGGCGGGACGGAGGCGACCACCGGACGGCGGCGGGTGGTGTCGGTGATGAGCTTCTGCATGGCCGTGGTGCGCAGGTCCTCGGTGACCTTGCGGACGTCCTCGCGGGTGTCCGCGGAGGTCCCGGCGAGCGAGGAGAACGGGTAGTCGGCGGTGACCACGCCGTCGCTGGGCCGGATCACCGTGAGACCCGGGATGCCTTTGAGGACGGACTCGTAGTTGAGCAGCGCGTCGACGTCGCCGCGCCGCCGGTACGCCGAGGCCAGCCAGCCCGAGGAACCCGAGGTCAGCTTCTGGCCCTTGAAGAACTCCTTCAGCTTCGGGGTCGCCTCGGCCACGTCCGCGTCGGTGAGCGCCGACTGGGCGCCGGAGAGCGCGGAGGCCACCGAGACCAGCGTGGCGAAACCGGAGTTGGAGCGGGCCGGGTCCGTCATGCCGTAGGTCAGCCGGCCCGCCGTCACCGCCTGTTCGATCTGGGACCAGGTGACGGCTTCCGGCTTCCACCCCAGGGCCTTCACGGTGGCCGTCTGCACACCGATCGCCACCGGGCTGGTCATGACCGAGGTCTCGGAGACGACCTTCCGCGCCGCCTCCGGGCGCAGCCGCAGGTAGTCGTCCGAGGACAGCCACAGCGCGTCGTACCTGCCGTCCGCCTTGCCCCGGGCCACCAGGTCGACGGCGTCCAGGGTGCCCATGTAGGTGGGGCGGACGGTGACCCCGGTGTCCTTGCGCACGCGGTCGAGGACGCTGGTCATGTCGCTGAGTTCGGAGGAGGCGAGGACCCGCAGGGTGCCCGGGACCGGCGCCGTGGCGTCGTCGCCCCTGTCCTGCCCGGAGGTGCAGCCGGTCAGGACGACGGCCGTGGCGGCCGCGAGGGCGGGCAGCGTACGTCTGTTCATGCGAGGCCGCCCTCCAGCGCGCCCTTCGAACGGCTCCGCTCCAGGTAGGCGCTCGCGTGCTGGAGTTCGTCGGTGAGGGACTGCACGGTCGCGGACATCGCCTCGGTCGCCTGCACCTTGTAGGTGTCGATGGCGTCGAGGGTGCGGTAGATCTGCTGGAAGGCGGCGCGCAGGGTCTCGGCGCCGACGGCCGGATCGGCGGCGATGCGCTGGATCTCGCCGCTCTGGCCGGCGAGCATCTCGGCGTTGCCCCGGATCAGGTCCTCGGTCGTCCCGCGCAACGCGTTGACCTGCTCGATGACCTTCTTCTGGTTGTCGAGCGCGGAGGCCAGCATGACCGAGATGCGCAGCGCGGACACGGTCGTGGTGGCGGCGCGTTCGACGCCCTTGATCAGCTCGTCGTTGTTGCGGCGTACGACGTCCATCGCGAGGTAGCCCTGCGCGGACACCGCGAGCTGGGTGAGCAGGTCCTGGTGCTTCTGCCGGACCGGGAAGAGCACGTCGGCGCGGAGCGCGTCGGCCTCCTCGGGGTCCGGGAGCCGGGTGATGTGCTGCTCGACGGCGGTGTCCAGGGCCTGGGTGAGGACCACGTACTCCTGGAGCTTGCCCATGGTCTCCCAGAGCCGCACCCGCTCCGTCTGCAACGCCGCGTTGTCACGGCGCAGTTCGTCCTGGCCGCCGCGCAGCGAGCCCACGATCCTGTTCAACGTGGACTGCGCGGAGGCGTACTTGGCGACGTGGTCGCGGAGCTTGTTGCCGCCGGGCAACCGGGAGAGCAACGTGCGCCCCTTGCCCGCGGGCAGGTCGCGCGGGTCCAGGTCCTCGACCACCCGGCGGAGCTCGACCAGTGAACCGGCCACCTTGGCCTGGGCGTCGCCGCCCTTGTCGGGGAGGCTGCGGACGGCGCGTTCCAGCATCCGGTTGGACTGGGAGGCGGCGGTGCGCATCTCGCCCGCGCCGAGTCCGGTGATCTCACCGACCTTGCCGGCGAACTCCGGTGACCGGGCGTCCAGGGCGGCGAGACCGCGCACGTAGTCGGCGGCCTTGTTCGCCATGTCCGTCCGCACGCCGTCGTCCACGGGCACGAGTCCGCCGGCCCGCTCCCGCGGCACGGGCGCCACGGCCTCCGGCGGGGTCAGCGTGAAGACGTCCTCGCCGCTGAGGGTGGGCGGGTGCGCACCGCCGCTCAGCGGCGGCGTCTTGTCGAAGTTGCTCACAGGGTCCCCCCGTCAGCCGCGCGCCCGGCGGGCCATCTCGTGCAGCACCGCGGAGGTGGGCACGGGCGCCTGCCGGACGCCGGTCAGTGTCTGGTTGAGGTAGGCGGCGCGGTCGGCGGTGGCCTGGACGAACTCCGCGGAGTCGCCCTGGGGCCGGAAGCCGTGCCGGACCGCGAGCTTGCGCAGGGCCGGATCGGTGCTCAGAAGGTCGCCGAGCTGCCGTCCCGCGTCGTCCAGCGGCACGATCGTGTGGTCGCTGTTGACCGTGGTGTCGGGGTAGAGGACCACGAGGTCGTCGGCGCCGTGCTGTTCGGCGAGCAGCGAGACGACCTGCGACTCGTACAGGCACACCAGCGGGTTGCCGGCGCCGCTGACGAAGTCCCGGAACACCGAGTCGCTGCTGGGCTGCTGGGCGCCCTGCACGCTGACGATCTTGTGCAGCAGCGGGGCGGTCCGCGCGATGTCGTCGTCGCTCGCCACGACCCGGCCGCCGTTGGCTACGTAGGAGGCGGCGGCGAGGTAGAGGGCGCCGGAGTTGGAGGCCTCGGGGTCGGTGCTGGTGATGTACAGCGTCCCGGTCAGCTCCCCGTGCGCCTGGGCCCCCTTGAGCTGCTGCCAGGTCCGGTCGTGCCGGGCGGCGTCCAGGTAGGCGGCCATCTTCAGGGTGCCCTTGCCCTTGCCCTTGCCGTCGAGCACGGCGAGCCCGTTGGCGGCCAGCACCTGGGCCGCGCTGCGGTGGGCGACGACCACGAGGGGCGAGTAGAAGGGCCGGGGGAGGGGCTGGTGGGCGTGGTACTTCGCGGCCAGCGCGTCGGCGGGCGCGGAGCTGGACGGGAAGGCAAAGTCGTAGCCCTTCAGGTCCAGGCCGTCCATGGCCCAGGAGCCCGACGGCTCCGTCTTCACGGTGTAGCCCTTGGCGGCGAGGGCCTTCACCACATCGGGATCGGCGAAGAAGTCCGACTTCTCCGAACCGATCACGCCACGCACGGTCTTCGTTGCCGTGCTCTTGTCCTCCCCGTGCCGGCCTGCGACGACGGCGGCCACCACGCCACCGATCAGCAGCACTGCGAGGACGATTCCTGCGATACGTCTCACGCCCGGGAGCGTGCTCCCGGAACGGGACGTTCCAGGGCCGAACGGGTGAACGGACGGTGACCGGGCGATCCCGGTATGCAACCGGAATCAGAAATTCCGTGTGCGGTGGGCGGGCGGCCTGCCGGGTACTCGGTTCGTCCGGAGCCTTGGCTGGTGGCGGCGGTGATCCTGGTCCTCCAGGTCGTCTTCCGGTTCTGAGGACGACGTGGCAACCCGGTCCGCACGCCGCTGTGGGTGCGCGCGGACCGGGGCCGTTCGAGGGGGCGGCGCGGTGCGGGGGTCAGCCCGCTGCCGTGAGTTCCGTCGCCGCCGTGTGCGCGTCCATGCGCTCCGCCGCGAGGATCGCCGCCGCGGTGTCCGCCCGGGACGCGGCGACCACCAGGGCGCGGCCCGCCAGCGCGTGGGCGCGCTCGTGGAGCACGGCGGGCTGCTGGACCGCCGTCAGGGACGCCCGGACCGGTGTGCGTCCGCCCCGCAGTCGCGCCACCTGCTCGGCCAGCCGGGTCGCGGCGGCGTCGAGGTCGGTGGACGGCGTGAGGGCGCGCAGCTCGTCCGTGACGGCGAGCAGTGCCGCGAGGTGCCCCGCGAGCTGGATGTCCAGCTCCTCCTCGCGTGTGCGGTGGGGGAAGTCCGAGGGTGTGTCGGCCATCGTGCTGTGGACCGACTTGCTGCGGATCGGCTCATACATGGGAGATGGCCTCCTGTGCTCTGTCAGGAAGCCATCCTAGCTTAGATCCCGTCTAAAGTTGACCCGGTTCACGGACGGTGGCCCGGCGGCTACGGCCGGCCGTGCCCCCGGTGGCTACGGCTGGCCGTATCCGTCCAGGAACCGCCCGATCCTGGTGATCGCGTCCCGCAGGTCGCCGACCGCCGGCAGCGTCACCACCCGGAAGTGGTCCGGCTCCGGCCAGTTGAAACCGCTGCCCTGCACGACCATGATCTTCTCCTGCCGCAGCAGGTCCAGGACCATCTGCCGGTCGTCCTTGATCTTGAAGACCTGCGGGTCGAGGCGCGGGAAGAGGTACAGGGCGCCCTTGGGGCGGACGCAGCTCACGCCGGGGATCTGGGTGAGCAGGTCGTAGGCGAGGTCCACCTGCTCCTTCAGCCGGCCGCCCGGCAGGACGAGGTCGTTGATGGTCTGCCGGCCGCTGAGCGCGGCGACCACTCCGTGCTGCCCCGGCATGTTCGCGCACAGCCGCATGTTCGCGAGGATCGTCAGACCCTCGAGGTAGGAGTCGGCGTGCGCGCGGGGCCCGGAGACGGACATCCAGCCGACCCGGTAGCCCGCCACCCGGTACGCCTTGGACATGCCGTTGAAGGTGAGCGTGAGCAGGTCGGGGGCGACGGAGGCGGTCGGCGTGTGGGTGGCGCCGTCGTAGAGGATCTTGTCGTAGATCTCGTCCGAGCAGACCAGCAGGTTGTGCCGGCGGGCGATGTCGGTCAGGCCCTTCAGCATGGCCTCGTCGTACACCGCGCCCGTCGGGTTGTTCGGGTTGATGATGACGATGGCCTTGGTGCGGTCGGTGACCTTGCGCTCGATGTCGGCGAGGTCGGGCATCCAGTCCGCCTGCTCGTCGCAGCGGTAGTGCACGGCCGTACCGCCGGAGAGCGAGACGGCGGCGGTCCACAGCGGGTAGTCCGGCGCCGGTACGAGCACCTCGTCGCCGTCGTCGAGCAGCCCCTGCATCGCCATCACGATCAGCTCGGAGACGCCGTTGCCGATGAAGACGTGCTCGACGTCGGTCTCGATGCCGATGGTCTGGTTGTGCATGACGACCGCACGGCGGGCGGCCAGCAGGCCCTTCGCGTCGCCGTAGCCGTGCGCCGTGGAGACGTTGCGGAGGATGTCCTCCAGGATCTCCGGCGGGCACTCGAAGCCGAAGGCGGCCGGGTTCCCGGTGTTCAGCTTGAGGATGCGGTGTCCCGCCGCCTCAAGCCGCATCGCCTCCTCGAGAACCGGGCCGCGGATCTCGTAACAGACGTTGGCGAGCTTGGTCGACTGGATCACCTGCATGCCGGTGAGCTTACGGCGCGGTAACGCCCGCCGGGCCGTGTTTCCCACCACGTGAGACACGGACGAGGGATACCTGAGACACCTCCGGGCCGTGGCGCTTTGGCCTGTTATCGCCGGTAGCTGTCTCAAAGGACCCTCCTCTCCCTAGAATCCGCGTCCATGCCGAGACCTGCCGAGGACGACGAGACCGGAGCACCCGGCGTTTACCAGCCCCAGGGCGAACCGGCCCCGGTGTACGAGGAGTACCGGGACCCGGCGTCCGCGCACGGCTGGCTCAACGCCTACGACGAGACGCGCGAGCTGCCCCGGATCGCGCCGGCCGCACGTCCAGGTCGATGCCGTCCAGGACCGTACGGTCGCCGAACGACCTGGTCAGTCCCCGGAGCCGGACGGAGGGGCGGGT